>CAZDXI010000017.1:17969-21954 GCA_964509095.1 uncultured Rhodobacterales bacterium | reverse complement strand
TCGATCACGCGGACAAAGCCGTGATCAAGCACGGGGTAGGCATTGTATAGATGCGCCTCCATCCCCGGCACGGTGGCGCGCAGGGTGGTCGCGGATTGGCCCCGCAATTCGTCGATTTCGGCTTGTTGTTCGGCGCTCAACGGCATGGCAGCGGTCCTATGTGACGGGAATCTCTGATTTGGCTTACTATATCTTGGTTCCGGGAAGACAGGAACCGCTATATGCAGCCTGTTGCAAGGAGGCCATCCACCGCGTTTCCCAACCCTCAGCGCGTTGACTTTGCCCCTTTTTCGCCGCAATCTGCGCACAAAGAGCAAAAAGCCAAGAGGCAGAGAGCAGATGATCCGGACAATGATTGCGGTAGCCGCCCTTGCGGGGCTGACGGCCTGTGGCGATGGCAACCCGTTTGACACAACCATCACGGATGACGACGAAGCGGCAGCGAGCGGTATTCCCGCCGATGTGGCCGGCGCGGTTGGCGCGTTTGCGTATGATCCGGACTCAGAGACCCTGACCATTCGCGGATTGTTGCGCGATGAGGACGTGACGGATGTGGAATACATCCGCAAGCCGGCACTGGACCGCGGCGTGTATCAAGCGTTCACCGCACAGGATGATCCGCTGGATGAGCACACGACTGTGTATGTCAGAGAGCTTGGCAGCGTTTCCGGCGCAACAGCCGTGACTGGCGGTCAGTTCAGCTTTTTCACCGGCGGCGTGAGCTATAAGCGCGAAGGCGGCTATGACCCGGTCACAATCAGCGCGGCGGATGACACAGGCCTTGTTACTTACACCGGCGCCTATATCGGGCTGAGCGATGTGAACGGGCCGAACACGGATTTGCTGCCGATCCCGGCAGGCGCAGGTGGCGGCGCGGTTAACCCCGCACAGGCGTCTGTTGTGACGGGGCGGATATTCATCAATGTCGGCTTTGCAGACAACAACGTATCCGGCGTCATTGATCGCCGCGTTCTGGAATCCTCCGCAGGCCCACAGGTTCTGCCAAACGTGTTCCTGAGACCCGCGGACCTTGCGGCGGACGGTACATTTTCGGATCAGGCGGAAATCATCGAAGACGGTAACCGCACCACGGTTGGGACCTATAGCGGTATTCTGGGCGGGACCGACAGCGAAGTGATGGCAGGCGGTATCTATGCCAAGGATCACTACGGGGACGACCCGGCGCTGACTGGTATCACGGACGAAGAGGAATACGGCACCTTCGTTCTGGGCAAGTGTGGCGGAGACTTCGAAGACGCCTCCCCCGATTGCGACGCAGTGGATGATTGACGCACGGCGCGGGCTGCTTGTTGCGACCGCGCTTACGTTTCTGACCAGCGCACCCGTTTTCGCGCAATCTGACCCGCCGAGGTTGTCTCTTGCAGATGCACGGCGGGTCGCCGAACAAGCCGTACGCGATGGACAGCCAAAAGTAGCGCTGGAGATCGCGAACGGCTTGCTGCAGGCCAATCCCAAAGACCCGGACACGCTGTTGTTGATTGCACGCGCGCAAGCACAGCTGAGCAATCACCGACGCGGGCACAAAGCCGCAAGATTGGCTTATCGGCATGCCAAGCACCCTGCACATAAGCTTGATGCGTCTGTGTGGGCGGCACGGCACGCCTTACAGGATGAACGCCCAACACTGACGCAAATTTGGTTGCGCCGCGCGTCATTGCACGCTGCGACGGACGCGGACAAGGATCGGATCGCGCGGGACTACCGTGCTGTTCGCGCCCGCAACCCCTTGAGTTTCCGCCTGGATTTCGGGTTGCGTCCCTCCAACAACATCAACAACGGCGCGGATGATCAAGAGCTGATCGTGGACGGCATCGACACGACAGGCCGCCTGAGCGGTGCGGCACAAGCTTTGTCCGGGCTTGTCGGCCACGTGGATGCCCGCGTTGGTTACCGCCTGAGAGGAGATGCACGCAGCCGCACAACGCTTGGCGCTCGCGTGCGCGTTCAGAGAGTACGATTGTCCGATAGTGCGCGCGAGGCCCTCGAAAGCACCGGCGCGACAGGCGCAGATGTCTTGACCGATAGCGATTTCGGATCGACCTATGCGGAGGTCTCCCTCGCCCACGCGTTTGCAATCGGGGAACCCAAAAGCGGAGATGCCGCAAGGGTGGCCATCGCGTTTGGCGGCCTGTGGTCCGGCGGTGACTTTTACGCCCGGTATTCACGGGTTGAAGCAGAACGTTCGTGGCGCCTGTCGCCGGATCGCGCACTTTCCCTGAGCGGATCTGTATCGCTGCGTGACCTGGACAGTTCTGATAGCGAAGACAGCGTCACCTATGGATTGCGTGCGGCGTTCAAGCGCAAGCTTGCCAACGGGGATGGCATGACCGTTTCGCTTGGCGTTGCAGAGAGCCAGTCAGATGGATTCCGGCAGGACTATACTTCGGTGAATTTGCGGACGGCCTACAGCTTTGGGCGTCGGATCGGACCGGCGAAAGTTGCCACCGCGCTCGAATACTCCATGACGGATTACGACAATTACGAAATCCGGCTTCCCACAAGCACCAGCGGCGTGTTTGTCACCCGCACCGGCCCCCGCGACGACCGTGGCCTGTCTGCCAGCCTGAATATGGTGTTCGAGGACTATGACTACGCCGGGTTTGCGCCGGAAGTGACTGTGCGCGCGTCCCGCAGAACGTCAAACATTAGTCGGTTTGACAGCACGCAGCTTTCCGTCAGCTTTGGCATCCAATCAAAATTTTGAGACCTCGCTGGTCTGTGTCGCCAGACATGCTAGCTTGGCGGAGTAACAAAGAGACCGCGAAGGAGGATCTTATGGGCCTGAAATACCTGCACACAATGGTGCGCGTCAAAGATCTGGAAAAATCGATGGCGTTTTATGAGTTGTTGGGCCTAAAGGAAACGCGCCGCATGGACAGCGAAGGCGGGCGCTTCACGCTGGTATTCATGGCGCCGCCCGGTCAGGAAGAGTGCCCGGTGGAGCTGACGTATAATTGGGATGGCGACGACGAACTGCCCTCGGACAGCCGCCATTTCGGACATCTGGCTTATTCGGTTCCGGACATTTATGCCGCCTGTCAGCACCTTCAGGACAATGGAGTTGTCATCAATCGACCGCCCCGAGATGGACGCATGGCATTTGTGCGCAGTCCGGACAATGTCTCGGTTGAGCTGTTGCAAGATGGCGAGTCGCTCGAACCGGCTGAACCCTGGTCCAGCATGGAAAACACCGGACATTGGTAAGTCGCGCGGTTCTTTTCGGCGCGGCTTTGACGGTGATGGCCGCGCCTGCCTTGGCTGTTGAATGCCGGTTGGCGCTGTTGCTGGCATTGGATGTGTCGTCGTCGGTGGATGCGGACGAAGACAGGTTGCAGCGCGGCGGTTTAGCCGCGGCGTTGCAGGCGCCGGAAGTGCGAAACGCGTTTTTCGCCAGCGACCTGCCTGTCGCGCTGGCAGTGTACGAATGGTCAGGGCGGTACAATCAGGAAGTCTTGCTGGATTGGGTGATGATCCGCAATTCGGCGGCGATTGGCTTCGCGGCCGAAAAGATTGCCTCGTCCCGACGCAGCCATAACGAGTTCCCCACGGCAATGGGCTATGCGCTTGGCTATGGGGCGCAGATGCTTGAAAAAGGGCCAGAGTGCCTGACCAAAACCATCGACATGGCCGGGGACGGACGGAACAACGAAGGGTTCTTACCGCGCGCGGCCTATGCGGAATTCCCGTTCGAGGGCGTGACCGTCAATGGGCTGGTGGTGAACGCAGCAGAGTTTGAATCCGAAACCCAGTTGATCCACTTTTATGAGACTGAGGTACTTTACGGACCCGGAGCATTTCTGGAAATAGCGGACGGGTTTGACGATTATGAGCGCGCGATGCGCCGCAAGCTGGAAAGAGAGTTGCGCCCACCGTCGATTGGCGCGCTTGAGACAGACGATGCCCGCGCGCCCGGTTAGGGCGTGGACTGCATGCGCGCTTGCGTGGCTGCTGAGCGCGTCGAGTT
>CAZDXI010000017.1:643-17959 GCA_964509095.1 uncultured Rhodobacterales bacterium | reverse complement strand
GCCCTGCCCTGCCGACAAGCGTTGGCGTTGGCACTGGATGTGTCGGGGTCGGTTGATGCCCGCGAATATCGCCTACAACTTGACGGAATCGTCGAAGCGCTCAGAGGCGACGCGGTACGGAAAGCGTTGTTGGCTCAACCCGGTGCCCCTATGGATCTGATGGTGTTTGAGTGGAGCGGCCCGCAAGACATTCACGTGCTGGTCGACTGGAAAACCATCCGGGGTGCCGCAGACATTGCCATTATTCAGGAAACCCTGCTTCAGGTCCGACGTCGGGAAGCCGCAACGCCGGGAACGGCTTTGGGTCAGGCAATGGCAAGCGCGTTTGATACGTTGCAGACGCGCGCCGAATGCTGGGCGCGGACGTTGGATATCTCGGGCGATGGAAAGTCAAATCTTGGTCCGGAACCCAAAGGCATGCGCGCCATGTTTGATGATGCTGGCATCACAGTGAACGCACTGGTCATCGGTGCGGATGCACCCGGCTTTGGTGATTTGCGTCAGGAAGACATCGCCGAGCTGTCATCCTATTTCCGGACCCATGTGATCACGGGGCCGGATAGTTTTGTGCAGACCGCGATCGGTTATGAGCAATACGCCGCCGCTATGGCGCGCAAACTTGAAAGAGAGCTCAAACCGATCACGCTGTCACACCTGTTCCCACATGCCTTGCAGCCGGCGGGCATCCCACCTCAATAAATATAGCGGATCTGATCCGTCCAGTAGCGTTCCATCCGGCGCAACATATTGGAAATTTCGTCGATCCCCTGAACATCAATGATGCTCTTTTCTTCCAAACCAACCGCGTGGCGTTCAAAGAGTTCAGCCACAATGTCACGGATTTCACGGCCTTTTTCGGTGAGGCGCACCCGCACGGAACGGCGGTCAATTTCACACCGCTGGTGATGCATGTATCCCATCTCAACCAGTTTCTTCAGGTTGTAGCTGACGTTGCTGCCCTGATAGTAACCACGGCTTTTCAGCTCACCCGCGGTGACTTCATTGTCGCCGATATTGAACAACAACAGGGCCTGCACGGAATTGATTTCCAGCACCCCGACACGTTCAAATTCATCCTTGATCACGTCCAGCAACAGACGGTGCAAACGTTCCACCAATGACAGGGCTTCAAGATAGCTGACCATGAAACCATTCTGTGTGGTTCCCGACGCAACCGGATGGCGCATGTCCATTATTTTTTCTCCGACTCAACTGCTCTGATGTCGGTTATGAGGACTAATCGAAAATATATCGTTAAATGCAATCAGTTGCGTTGCAAAGCTGTTGTAATTTTGGGGATAATTTCTGAAAAATCTTCTGGGGGCGGTTGCTGACCGGTGACCCAAGCGTACAAGTCCTGATCATTTTCGTTCAGAAGACGATCATACAGAACGATCTGATCTTCGGACATGTTGCGCAATTCCGCCTCTGCAAAGGCTGACAGGATCAGATCCATTTCCTTGATCCCACGCCGCATGGAGCGCATGTGCAAGCGCTTGAACCGGGCTTCACGATCCTCAGTCAACGGGCTGGTCCTGCAGATGCTTCTTCAGCCGCTTTTCCAGACGCCCGATCTGTTCCGCTTTGCTGATCAAGATAGTGCGCAACTCGCGCATTTCGGACAGGATCGCATGGGCATCGGCGTCGGTTTCCGCGGTTTCGGGCCCTTCGACCCCTTCGCCTGTGCCGTCAATCAACCACGTGATCGACACGCCCAACAGACCGGCGATCATTGACAGGCGGTTCGCGCGCGGTTCTGACAGGTCTTCTTCCCATTTGCGAATGGTCGAGGCTTTCACACCCAGACGGCGCGCAAGCGCTGCCGGTTCCATGCCCGCCGCTTCGCGCGCGGCCGCCAGACGGTCACCAAAGGTTGCAACATCCGGGTCAAACCAGTTTTCAGCCGTCGCGGTCATAATGTGTTCCTTCCAAATATGCATTGCCCTGCCCCAAAGGCAGGCCTAAGACGCACCTGCACATGTAACATAGAGAACCCAAGATGGAATTCCTGTCAGCGACACTCGCCCGCGTCAAACCGTCCCCGACCATTGCCGTGACCAACAAAGCCGCCGAACTGAAGGCTGCTGGTCGCGATATCATCGGGCTTGGCGCCGGAGAACCCGATTTCGACACACCGCAAAACATCAAAGATGCGGCTGTGAAAGCGATTGCCGAGGGTCGAACGAAATACACGGCCGTTGATGGGATCCCCGAGCTGAAACAAGCCATCTGCGCCAAGTTCAAACGCGACAACAAGCTGGACTACACGCCGGCCCAGATCAGTGTGTCCGGCGGCGGCAAACAGATCCTCTACAACGCGCTGATGGCAACGCTGAACGAAGGCGACGAGGTCGTGATCCCGGCCCCGTTCTGGGTCAGCTATCCCGACATGGTGCTGTTGGCAGGCGGAAAGCCTGTGATCGCGCAAGCAAGCGTTCAGACGGGCTACAAGCTGACGGCCGATCAGTTGGAAGCGGCGATTACGCCCAAGACGAAGTGGTTTATCTTCAACTCCCCGTCCAACCCCACAGGTGCGGGCTATAACCGGGACGAGTTGAAAGAGATCACCGATGTGCTTATGCGCCACCCGCATATCTGGGTGATGACGGATGATATGTACGAGCACCTCGCTTATGACGATTTCAAGTTCTGCACTCCGGCAGAGGTCGAACCGCGATTGTATGACCGCACGTTGACCGTGAATGGCGTGTCCAAGGCGTATTCCATGACCGGGTGGCGGATTGGTTATGCGGGCGGGCCAGAAGAGCTGATCAAGGCGATGCGCAAGGTTCAAAGCCAGTCCACGTCGAACCCGTGTTCCATCAGCCAGTGGGCCGCGGTTGAAGCGTTGAACGGCACTCAGGACTTCCTTGCGCCGAACAACGAGATGTTCGTGCGGCGCCGTGATCTGGTGGTGAAAATGCTGAACGACATCGACGGGATGAACTGCCCGGTGCCGGAAGGTGCGTTTTACGTCTATCCCAGCATTTCGGGATTGATTGGCAAGACGACCCCAAATGGCGTGAAGATCGAAGACGACGAGACCTTTGCCACGGCTCTGCTGGAAGACACGGGCGTTGCAGTCGTCTTTGGTGCGGCGTTCGGTTTGTCGCCCAACTTCCGGGTCAGTTACGCGACATCAGACGAGGCGCTGGTCGAGGCCTGTACGCGTATTCAGACCTTCTGTGCTGGCCTGACGTAAATACACAAATTGCTACTCAAGGTCGCGTAATCTGCTCGCATACATCAACAATGCGACAGGCTTGCGCGACTTTGTTTCACTGACGTCCAAAAACACTCAAAATTAGCACAATTTGTCTCCGGTTTTGCCTCAATTCTTCAATAGCCGTATCGCGAGTGAAACTCCTTTCGGTATCTGGGGAAAGTTATGAAACTGACGAGCCTGATTTTAGCTGCAACGCTTGGCGCAACCAGCGTGTCTGCGGCGACTATTTATGAAGAGAATTTCGACGGTCAGAACGGCAAGGGTGCGTTTGGGTCCTCAGTCGATACATCTGGTGTGGACTGGAGCATCGACCTTGGCGATGCGTCCCTGTTCAACAACAGTGACTTCTTTGGCGTCTTCAACGGCGCGTTTGCGGCGCAAGACACAAACGTAGGTTGCCCGAATTCATCCTGTTCCGGTGTGGCGGGTTCGAATGTATCGGACTTTGATCTGCCGACGTGGTTGTCCCCGTTGATCGACGTGTCCGGGTTCACGAACATTGTGTTGTCGGTGGATGTCGGCTTTCTGGGTGACATCACACGCTATGAATTCGATAACTTCGTGAATTCGGGCGACACTGGCGTTGTTACGGGATTCGTTGACGGCGTTGCGGACGTCGGATTGGACATTCTGGGAACCGCGACAAACAACTCTGTGGGCGCAGGCGTCAGCGATGGTGGGACATTCCAGTTCCAGTTCGTTGCAAACACCTATGCCGGCAACGAGCGCGTATTCATCGACAACATTGTGCTGACAGGCGATCTGGCCGCTGTGCCACTGCCTGCCTCTGGTCTGATGCTGTTGGGCGCAATGGGCGGCTTAGCTGCATGGCGTCGCCGCAAAACCTAAGCGCGACATCAATTGAGTTCTTAAGGCCCGGCGCTGGACACAGCCCGGGCCTTATTCTTGCGCGGGCATCATGCGCACATTATACCCGTCCCAAAGAGCAGCGCCGACAGGCACGGCGACATCCTGACGACAGGTACAAGCATCATGGCCGGAGACCTCCCCGACTATTACTTTCGCGTCCGCGAAAACGGTGCTGTGGTGTTCAAAGTGGATACCGAAAACCGGATGCGCCGGATCGAGATGGACCAGATTGCCGTCATCAATATTCGCAACGGAGAGGTCAAACCGCACGGACAACGCGAGTTGTCGCCCGAGGATATGGCCCAGATTGAAAGCTGGATGGCGCAGCGGGCCGAGGTACTCGCTTACCGCGATATCGATGACATCCATCGCGCAGTGGATTACCTTAACATCACGACCCAATGGGTGCAGTCCAAAGCCAGCCCCGAACAGCTTGAAGACATCACCGATGATTTGCTGTTGGCGATGCATGATTTGCGCTCTGTTCTGGTGCGCAAAAAAGCAGACCGGCTGATGAAGAAAGACGACTGACGCAGATCCGGGTATCTGTCAGTGTGAAAAATTGTACCGGTTTTGCAGACGGTCGGCGTAAATTTTCCTGAATTATGTGAGGCTTGGAACCAGTTTTTGTCGGGTTTCCGCCGAGGCATGATCTGTACACACTCCCGCCTTTGTTCGGACACGATTGCCTGTAAGCCACGGGGTCAACTGCTTTGACCACGTAAGGATACTGCCATGTCCAGCTCTGCTGCTAACCTTGAAACCCTTGTTGAATTTGTCGCCGAAGATCCCGGTCTGATTGCGAACATCTATCAATCCGACATCGACGGTGGCGTCGCTGCGGCGCGCCTGATGAACGATGTGTTCGCAGCCGCGCTGGATGCGACAGGTGTGAACGATGATGGTGTGATTTCTACAAGTGATATGTATTCACTGTCGGCCTACATCCGGTCCCAGCCTGATCTCTACAACGATTTCATCGTGGGTCACGGCGACGACGACGGCGACGATGAAACAGGTTACCATCTGGTGCAGGGCGATGGCGGGGCCTATCAGTTTCAGGGGCGCGACTTTGTCGACACGATTGGGGATGCGATTTATCACGTCGGTTTCCGCATTGTGGACGGACGATTTCAGAACGAAGATGGCGATCAGAACGAACGCGTCGCGGACGTGGCCGGATGGGTGAACTACTTCCTGAATGGCAAGAACATCGTGTGGGGTGGTGCCGGAAACGACAACCTGAAATCCGGGAACTACAGTTTCGCGCTGGATGATGCAGCACACGAAGTGTTCTATGCCGGCGCAGGTGACGACCGCGTCAACGCCAAGGAAGGCCATGACCGCGTCTTCGGTGGCGGCGGCAACGACCACGTGATGGGCGGCGAAGGCTCTGACAAGATCATGGGTCAGGGCGGGAACGACCGGCTTCATGGCGAAGAAGGAAAGGACCTCATCTATGGCGGTCTTGGCCATGATTCCTGTCCGGTGGTACTGGAGAAGACAAGCTGCGCGGCGAAGATGGAAACGACGAGATGTACGGCGGCGACGATGCCGACACGCTCGACGGTGGCGCAGGCGATGACAAGCTGGCCGGGGAAGCTGGAAACGACAAAGCATTTGGCGGCGGAGGTGCCGACAAGGTCTGGGGCGGCGACGGCGACGACGCGCTTTATGGACAGGGCGGACACGACCGGATCGGCGGCGGTGAAGGCGAAGATTTCGTCAATGGCGGCACCGGGGACGATGTAATAACCGGCGATGAAGGGAATGACACTCTGAACGGCGCAGCCGGGAATGATGAGATTTATGGCGGCGCAGGTATGGACAAAATCCTTGGCGGCGAAGGCAACGACAAACTCTCTGGAAATGAAGGCCGAGATTCCATCAAGGGCGGTTACGGCAACGACGATGTCTGGGGCGGAGACGGTGCCGACTACATTCTTGGCCAAGGCGGAGCAGACAAGCTGCGCGGTGATGACGGCAATGACCGCATCTTCGGCGGGAACGGCAAGGATGAACTTTGGGGCCAGAACGGCAATGACTCCGTGCGCGGCGATGCGGGCGACGACCTGATTGGCGGCGGCAACGGACGCGACTTTATGGTCGGCGGCGCGGGCAAGGACCGCTTGGTTGATTGGGAAGACTGGGACGCGGCAGACATTTTTGCGTTCTTCACGGGCGACAGCGGCATGACCGAGGCCACGCGCGATGTAATCGAAGGCTTTGACAGCGGCATCGACCGGATCGACCTGCGCGGCTACGGCGATCTGACCTGGCAATCTGCTGCGACGTTCTCAGGCGGTGGTTCGGCCGAGGTGCGCTTTGACGGCGACTACGTGCTGATCGACGCGGACGGAAACGGCAGCGCCGAGGAAAGCATCGAACTGAAATGGGTCGATATCGTCTTTTCGAGCGACTTCATTCTGTGATGGGCTCGGGCTGTGCGCGAACTTAGGACGCACGCAGCCCGCGCATCACGGGTCCCCAGAACCGAAGCATCAGCAAGAGTGCTGCAAAGCTGAGGCCAAGGACAAGACCAAGCCAGATACCGATCCCGTCCCAGCCAAAGACAAAGCCAAACACGTAGGAGCACGGAATCCCGATCACCCAGTAGCTGAATGCCGCCATCAACATTGGCACGCGCGTATCCTGCACCCCGCGCAAAACACCCAAAGCAATCACCTGCGCGCCATCCACAAGCTGGAACAAGGCCGCAACAGCCAAAAGTCCTGCCCCAATGCGCAGGATATCCGGGCGCGCCGGATCATCCGCACCGATCGCTAAAGAGATCAGAGGTTCCGGGAACAACAGGAACGCGGCAACTGTCAGCACTGAAAAGCCAAGCGACAGCGCAAACGCGACGATAGCGCCGCGTGCAAGGTGATCATTGTCGCGTCGCCCCAAAGCATTTCCTGCGCGCACCGTTGCGGCATTCGACAACCCCATATGCACCATGAAAGTGACCGCAGCGAGTTGCACCACAATCCCATGCGCACCCAAGGGCAACGTGCCCAGCCATCCCATCATCAGCGCGGACGCGGTAAACAGGCTGACCTCGCTCAACGTCGTCAAACCAATGGGAAGGCCAAGGCCGAAGACCCGACGCATCATCTCACCATCGATTTTCCAGATGCGGCGGAACAGATCGTATTCAGGCACCGCCCAGTTCACATAGATTACAGTCCCGATCAGCATGAGCATGTTGGTGAAGTTCGACGCCCACGCTGCCCCGGCCAGACCCATTTCCGGAGCACCCCAGTTGCCGAAAATGAACGCATAATTGAACACTGCGTTCGCCAATGCCGCAATGACAATGATCCACAGCACTGGTTGCGTGCGCTCCAACCCGGCGAGAAAGGATTTGAGAACCATCACACCCACAGCTGGGATGATGCCCCAGCCAGCGATGCGCAAATACTCTGCTGCTCCACGCGCGGCCTCATCCCCCTGCCCCAGAAGGCGCATGATCGGTTCCGAAAAGATCAGCAACGGAAGCACCAAAAGCGAAAACACCACAGATAACCACAGCCCCATGCGCGTCGCACGGCGCAAACCCACCTGATCGTCCTGCGCAATAAACGACGCCACAAGCGGCATCACAGCCCATGCAAAACCGGAGCCGAACAGGAAGAACCAGTGGAAATAAGTGCCTGCCAGCGTGATCGCGGCGAGTTCCTCAACCCCGTACCACCCCAACATGACCGTATCCGTTACGCCGATGGCAATTTGGCCGATATGCCCGCCAATCAACGGCAGGCCCAGCACCAACAAAGCCTTGGCATGACCGGCAAAGCTCATCTGTGTTTTTTGGGCGGTATTCGACGTGCTCATCCAACCTGCTCTACGCCCCACCTGATGATAAGGAAAGGGTCGGAGCGCGTCGGCGGCTCTTGAAAAGACGCCCGAAAGGGGCAATGTGGAGCAAGAGCCGCGCAGGAGGCAGCATTGGCCTTACCGGTCAGAGAACAGGCAAAGTATTGGGGACTCGCGTCAGCG
Source organism: uncultured Rhodobacterales bacterium (assembly GCA_964509095.1). Taxonomy (GTDB): domain Bacteria; phylum Pseudomonadota; class Alphaproteobacteria; order Rhodobacterales; family Rhodobacteraceae; genus Aliishimia. The sequence goes on along the minus strand of CAZDXI010000017.1, from coordinate 9,864 downwards.
GTCTTTTTCGTGCTGCTCTGGTTTCTGGGTGACGTGTTGTTGCCGTTCGTGTTGGGCGGCGCGATTGCCTATTTCCTTGACCCCGTAGCGGATCGGCTGGAACGCATGGGCACGTCGCGCGTGGCGGCGACGGCAATCATCACCTGTGTCGCGCTCCTGCTATTCGTGATTATGGCGCTGCTGGTCATTCCGACATTGGTGCAGCAAACACTTCAGCTGTTCGACACCGCCCCCCAGCTGGCCCGCAATCTGGCGGCGTTTCTCACGGAACGCTTCCCCAGCATCCTCGAAGAAGGCTCCACCCTGCGCAATTCGCTGCAAAGCATCGGAGAAACCGTGCAAAGCCGTGGCGGAGAGTTGTTGAACACAGCGCTGTCTTCGGCTGCGTCGTTGCTGAACGTTGTGCTTTTGTTTGTGATTGTGCCCGTGGTTGCGGTGTATCTGCTGCTGGACTGGGATCGCATGATCGCCCGTGTTGATGAGCTTTTGCCGCGCGACCATGCGCCTGTGATCCGCAAGCTGGCCTCTGAAATCGATAACACTCTGGCGTCGTTTATTCGTGGAATGGGCACAGTCTGTTTGATCCTTGGGACGTACTACGCGGTCGCCTTGATGGTTGTCGGGCTGCAATTCGGGCTGGTGGTCGGATTTGTCGCCGGGTTGGTCACGTTCATCCCCTATCTTGGAGCCCTGATCGGAGGCGCGCTGGCGATTGGTCTGGCGTTGTTCCAGTTCTGGGGCGACTGGGGCACGATTGGCATCGTTGTCGGCATCTTTGCGGCCGGACAGGTGATCGAAGGCAATGTGCTGACGCCGAAACTGGTGGGCGGCTCTGTGGGGTTGCATCCGGTGTGGCTGTTGCTGGCTTTGTCCGTATTCGGCGCGCTATTCGGCTTTATCGGGATGCTGGTCGCGGTTCCGGTCGCTGCGTCCCTTGGTGTGATCGCACGGTTCCTGACGGCGCAATATCAAGCCAGTCTGCTGTATAAAGGGCTGGCGGGACGCGAGGATCCCTGATGTCCCAACAGCTTGGCCTAGATCTCCCCAGCGTTCCGGCACTGGGGCGCGAAGATTTTCTTTTAGCACCATCGAATGCCTTGGCGGTCAGCCTGATCGAGGCCTGGCCGAACTGGAGCGCAGGCAAGCTGGTCATGAGTGGGCCAAAAGGGTCGGGCAAAACACATCTTGCTCATGTCTGGGCCGCTCAAGCGCAGGCGCGCATGGTGAATGCGCGTGATGTGGCAGATGCAGATATCCCCGATCTTGCCAACGGTCCCGTCGCGGTGGAGGACGTGCCTGAAATTGCAGGTCACCACGACGCGGAAACCGCCTTGTTCCATCTGCACAATCTGACTTTGGCCAACGGGCACACACTGTTGTTCACTGGCACGGACCCGGTTGCGCATTGGCCTCTGGTTCTGCCGGATTTGAAAAGCCGCCTGCAAGGGGCCGCATCGGCGGAGATGGCCCCACCTGATGACACGTTGTTGTCCGCGGTCATGGCCAAGCAATTCGCCGATCGCCAGATCATGCCGCCGCCAACGCTCATCCCGTATCTGGTCAGCCGGATAGACCGGTCCTTCGCCGCCGCGCGCGAGATAGTTGAGCAACTGGATCGTGCATCGCTGGCTGCAAAAAAGCCCATTACGCGTAACCTCGCTGCAAAGGTTCTGGACAACACGCTGTGAATCCAGAATTATCGGCTCCTTATCTTTCAAACAGCTTAACCACGCAGCCCTTATGATCCCGAGCGACTTTCTCAACTCCGACTTTCCCGAACCGCAGGATGCGGGTGCGTTGGACGTGTCCGGGCCGGATCGCTTCTGGAATCGCGAACTCAGCTGGCTCAGTTTCAACTGGCGTGTTGTGGAAGAAGCCGAAAACCCTCGCGTGCCCTTGCTTGAACGGCTGCGCTTTTTATCGATTTCGGCGAATAACCTCGATGAATTTTACACAGTACGTGTCGCGGGTCTTCGTGAACTGGCCCATGCAGGCAACACAACCCCAGCGGCTGATGGGCTTACGCCACAACAACAACTGGCGCTGATCAATGAGGATGCGCGCAGCCTGCTGGAGCATCAGCAAAAGGTTCTGAGCACCTTGCTGGCAGAGATGGAAGACGCCGGAATTTGGGTTTTGCGCATTGACCAACTGACCGAGGATGACACGCAGTTTCTGGAAGACGTGTTCCTGCGCAAAGTGTTCCCGGTTCTGTCTCCTCTCGCGATTGACCCGGCGCATCCGTTTCCGTTTATCCCAAACACCGGCTCCAGCCTCGCTGTGCAGTTGGAACGCAAGTCGGATAAACGCCCTTTGCAGGCCTTGCTGCCAATTCCGGGCCAGATTGACCGCTTCATCGCCCTGCCCGCGCCCACTGGACAGACGCGGTTCATCGCGCTGGAAGACCTTTTGCTTCTGAAGATCGGCACGCTGTTCCCCGGCTATAAGCTGAAATCCCATTTCGCCTTTCGCGTCCTGCGTGACAGCGATTTGGAGGTCGAGGACGAGGCCGAAGACCTTGTGCGAGAATTCGAAGTTGCTCTAAAACGCCGGCGCCGTGGCGAGGTTGTGCGCATGACCCATTCCGCTGGCGCGCCCGAAGCGCTGTTGTCGGTGGTCATGCAGGAATTGCAGGTGGGCCCGGACGAACGCTTTGTCATGGACGGTATGATCGGGCTGTCCGATCTGTCCGAACTGGTTCTCGACTCCCGCCCTGATCTTTTGTGGCCCAGCTTCACGCCGCGCGTGCCGGAACGCGTTACCGACTTTGACGGAGACATGTTCGCCGCGATTCGTCAGAAAGACATGCTTTTGCACCACCCGTATGAGACCTTCGACATGGTGGTGCGCTTTCTGCAGCAAGCGGCCCGCGATGCCAACGTGGTGGCCATCAAACAGCCGCTTTATCGCACATCCAAGGACTCACCCATTGTGGATGCGCTGTGCGAAGCGGCGGAGGACGGGAAATCCGTCACCGCATTGGTCGAGTTGAAAGCCCGTTTTGATGAAGCGGCCAACATCCGTCAGTCGCGACGTCTTGAACGTGCTGGTGCGCATGTGGTCTATGGGTTCATCGACCTGAAAACACACGCAAAAATCTCCACCGTAGTCCGGCGTGAAGGTGACGCATTGGTGACCTATACGCATTACGGCACCGGGAATTATCATCCGATTACGGCGCGGATTTACACGGATCTGTCGTTCTTTACCTGCGATGCCATTCTGGGGCGGGATGCAACGAAGGTGTTTAACTACCTGTCCGGTTATGCCCAGCCTGAGGCTCTCGAAAACCTTGCGATTTCACCCATATCGCTGAAACCACGCCTTCTGGAATTGATTGCCGCCGAAGCGGAACACGCCCAAGCCGGGCGCCCCGCGGCGATTTGGGCCAAAATGAATTCACTGATCGATGATGAGGTCATTGACGCACTTTATGCAGCGTCCCAAGCCGGCGTGCATATCAGCTTGGTCATTCGCGGGATCTGCGGATTGCGCCCCGGGATCAAAGGCCTGAGCGAGAATATCCGGGTGAAGTCCGTGATCGGACGTTTCCTGGAACACTCCCGCATCGTGTGTTTTGGAAACGGCAAGGGCCTGCCGCACAAGAAGGGGCGCGTGTTCATATCCTCTGCGGACTGGATGGGGCGTAACCTGAACCGGCGTGTGGAAACGCTGGTGGAGATCGAAAACGCGACCGTTAAAGCGCAGATCGTCAGCCAGATCATGGCGGCCAACCTCGCCGATGTGGCTCAAAGCTGGATCATGGCGCCCGATGGCAGCTTTTCACGCCCTACGGTGCCGGAAGGGAAATTCGCGTTTTCCTGCCACCGGTTTTTCATGGAAAACCCATCCCTGTCCGGGCGTGGGTCTGCCGGGGCTGCGGATGTGCCGGTTTTGACCCATACTGAGGACTAAGCCAGCGCTCATATCCTAGGGTTACCTTAGCCGAGCTAAGCATTGACCCGGCGCGGCGACCTGCGCCATTGTGCACCCGCAGCAGTTCGGGCGAAGCGATGAACGTTCACGACTTAAAACCCGGCGAGGATTGGTCTCCCTTCGGGCGGCCTTTGTTTGACGACCCATCCGCGCGCGCGCTGTCCCGTGTGGGCGTCGTGGATGTCGGATCAAACTCTGTTCGGATGGTCGTCTTTGACGGGGCCGCACGGTCACCTGCTTATTTTTACAATGAAAAAATCATGTGCGCCCTTGGGGCCGGTCTGGGTCAAACCGGGAGATTGAACCCGGAAGGGCGGGCTCGCGCCCTGTCGGCCTTGCGTCGTTTCCAAAGTCTTGCGGATGGAATGAACTTGCCACCTTTGACGATTGTGGCCACGGCCGCCGTGCGCGACGCAGAAGACGGCAAAGAGTTTTGCGAAGACGTGCTGCGCGAAACCGGGCTGAAAATCTGGGTCATCGACGGCAAGGAAGAAGCGCGCCTGTCCGCCCAAGGTGTCTTGCTCGGCTGGCCAGGGTCTTATGGGCTTGTCTGTGATATCGGTGGCTCGTCAATGGAGCTGGCGGAAATTTCCGACGGTCGTGTGGGCCGCCGGGTCACGTCTCAGCTTGGTCCTTTGAAGCTGCGCGATCTGAAAGGCGGCAAAAAGGGACGCAAGGTGCATATCCGTGACACGGTAGACGCCTTGAAATCCGAAATGGGCGACCAGCGCGATCGTCTGTTCCTTGTTGGCGGCTCGTGGCGCGCGATTGCCAAGATCGATATGCACCGCCGCAGTTATCCCCTGCATGTATTGCATGAATATCGCATGAACGCGGCATCGGTCAGGGCCACAGCAGACTACATCAAAACGCAAGACCTCGAAGAGCTGCGCATCGCCGCTGGCATTTCGACCAACCGGATGGATCTTGTGCCCATTGCGGCGGAAGTTCTGCGCGCGGTCGTGCGTGCGTTCAAGCCAAAAGACATCGCGATTTCGTCTTATGGCATCCGCGAGGGCATGCTGTACGAACAGATGCCCCAGCGGTTGCGCAACCGCGATCCGTTGATCGAAGCGTGTCGCTTTGCCGAAGCAAAAGACGCGCGTCTGCCGGGTTTTGGCAAACAACTGTTCGATTTCATCTATCCGATCTTCCGAAACGCACCGGAACAGCGCAAACGGATCATAAAGGCGGCTTGCCTGTTGCACGATGTCAGTTGGCGTGCGCACCCGGATTACCGGGCCGAAGTCTGTTTTGATAATGCGACACGCGCGAATTTGGGCGGATTAAAACACTGGGAACGTGTGTATGTCGGCCTCGCGCTGCTGCATCGGTATTCTAACAAGCGTGACGGCACGCGGTTTGAACGGCTGCACGACATTTTGCCCGAGGACATGCAACAAGAGGCGGAAGTCGTCGGCAAGGCAATGCGCTTTGGTGCGATGCTTTGGATGCAAAAGACAGCGGACATGGGTGAATTCCGCTGGAAACCCAAGAAGAAGCACCTAGAGTTACGCCTGTCAAAAGGCGCGGGCCCTCTGTTCGGGGAGGTTGCTCAGGCGCGGCTGGACTCACTTACATCATCACTGAATGCGGAACTGACCGTGAAGCTTGGGGGCAAAACCCAATAGGTAGATAGATCAGATGTCGATCTGATCGCCCTCTTGCGGGACTTCGTCGGGAGATTTTCGCCGGATGATGATATCGCCATTGGGCAGGATTTCGGGCGGATGATAAGCGGACCAGTCCTTGATTTCGCCCATGAGCTCCGCGAAAGCCGGGCCCATCTCCTGTGCAAATTCACGCAGCATTGGGCCCACATCTTCCAACCCTTCCAGCGCGGGCTCCATTTCCTTCAGGATACCTTCCAGAAATAGCTTTGCTCCGCGCTCCATCAGGCTTAGGCCCTCGTCGCCCGTGTCTTCGGCGAAGACAGCGGGAGCTAGGCAAATCGCGATCATGGGCAGCACAAGTTTTAGCTTCATACTGGCAATATAGCGCAAATCACGCCGACTTTTTAGAGGCAGGTGGGAAAACTGTGCTTATAGATCAATATCAATCGTGACCGGGAAGTGATCTGACGCAGTCACCAGTGCATCGCGCAATTCCGGCACAGCCCAGCAATCCGGGTCATCCAAAGGGTGCCAAATTCGCCAGCTAGGGCGCTTGTCAGCAAGGTCCGGCGACACCATGATGTAGTCTAAAAGTGCTTGTAAAAAACGTTTTTCAGGCCGGATCCAGAACCGCGCGGATGTTGGCATTGCACCAAGTTTTCGACTTAGCGCCATGCGTGCGTGCGGGTCGTAAAGGCAAGGTCCGTTGTCCTCGCCCATGATAATCTCAACTGATGAGCGGCCAAACAGGTCTTCATATTCATCCAGACCGGGACCGTCGTTCAAATCGCCCAGCAACATCAATGGCGCACCAGCATCGAGATGCGTCGCAACGCGTCCGCGCACCCAGATTGCCTGCGCGAGTTGCTTGCGGCGATTTGCAATCGACATGCGCATCGCTTCTTCGCGGTTTTCCGCACCATGCGGCGCCTTTGATTTCAGATGCGCACCGATCATCCGAAACTCAAAGCCGGACCGGGTTTCAACGGCGAGTTCCAGAGGGGGTTTGGAAAACGTGACCAGGTCTTCGCGTGCATCAATGTCCAGATCAATGCGATACGTTCCGTCAAACCTTGGCGCATCACGTGCGCCTTTCTTGCCCGTTTCCGGTCCCTGCGGGTCGTGTCGCGCGCTAAGTTTGTCAGGATCGTACAGCAGGGCGATCTCTTGTTGGGTGTCGTTTGCAAATCCCATGACTGCCTTGCGTGCGCGCAGTTCCATAACGTCTGCAAAATGCTCCAAAGCTGCGATCGTGTCCGCGTTTTTAGATGTGTCCGGTGCCTCGATCACCATAATCGCGTCCGCATCCAGTGCCGTGAAGACGATTCCAAGCGCTTCGGTTTGTTGTGCGCGCGTGACGTTGTACCGGGCCGACCAGCCACCATCCGCCCACAGCCTGTTCGTGTCGTCAAACAGGGCGGAAAACCATTCCACATTGTAGGTGGCAATGCGCATCAGGCAGACTTACCCGACAAGGTTTCCCAAGCGCGGTTGATGTCGATCATACGTTTCTCCGCGATTTTGCGTGCTTCCTCGGGCAACCCTCGGGCGATCAAAGCATCGGGATGATTGTCGCGCACAAGTTGCCGCCAGACCTTGCGAATATCGCTCAGCGGTGTGTTTTCGGCGACCCCAAGCACGTCGTAAGGGTTCTGATCCGCACTGGGTACAAAGCGCGCACGCAAAGACCGATAATCCGGTTCGGGCAAGTCAAAAATTCCTGCGACCCGGTCCAAAAACGCATCTTCATTGGGATGATAGATGCCGTCTGCCAACGCGATGTGAAACAACCCTTCCACAAGGTCGGTCAACGTTTGCGGATGACCGTCAAACATGCCCCGGATGCGCGTGGCGTATTCTTCAAACCCAGCCACGTCCTGCCGCGCAAGGTTGAACACACGCGCCGCGCCGGCCTCATCCTGCGCTGCGATATGAAAGACTTCGCGAAAGGCAGTCACCTCATCGCGGGTCACTTGTCCGTCCGCTTTGGCCATCTTTGCCCCAAGAGCAATGACAGCGATCGCAAAGGCCACAGAACGCTCTGGTGGCGTGCGAAGCTTGTCAAACACCGCAGACAAACCCTCGCCAGAGGTTAACGCCGCCAAGGCTTCAGAGATGCGGGTCCAAATCGACATGAGGGCATACTAGCGGGCGAAACACGCGCTGTCAGTGCGACCTTTTCAAATCGCTTTTTGCATGAAGATCAAGTCTTGTGGGGTGTCAAACTTCCACCCGACACCGGGCAAATGTCCAACCTTTTCAAAGCCGAGCGCGGAATGGAACGCAACGGACCCATCTGCTGCGCCACCGATACCAGCCACAAGAAAGCGAAGACCTTTTTCACGCGCTTCCTGTTCCACAAGGGCCATCAACGCGCGCCCCAACCCGTTTCGCTGTTGCATGGGTTGCAGGTAAATCGAATGCTCCCCCACGCTGGCGTATCCCGGGCCATCGCGAAACGGGCCAAGTGACGCGAAACCGACGACTGTCTCATCTTGCTCCGCGACGAAAAAGGCACGCGTTTCCAGCAGCGTGGCGACGTCAGGCACTGTTTTTTCAAGAGTCGTAAACGTTATCGCCGTGTTGCGGATCACATCGTTCCAGATGTCGCAAATGGCTTGCGCATCGCCCGGCTCAGCGCGGCGCAAAGTCATGAGAGAACGCGTGCACCGTGCGGTGTGTCAAAGGCGGCTTCAAACCCTGCGGCTCCGATTTCAAACACAATGCGATCATCGTTCAGCACCGGGTTCAAATGGCCCGAAAGTGCCTTTGCGTCTGGATGGGACACCGTAAGTCGGCGCAATCGAACTCCCTGTCGTGTCAGCATATTGGCCGGGTGATGCGGTGTATCCCATTGGATCAAGGCCGGGCACGTGTTGTCGAATGGTAAAATACCGTCATCCGGCACCGCCATGCGCCACCGTAAGTCCCCCCTTTGCAACGCCACAGGAGCACCAAGAGCCAGATCAAGTTCTTCCAGCACAGCGGTCAGCGCTTCCGTTCTGCAAATCCAGTTCGTCATCCTCGGCTTGCCCGAAAACCGATCGAGATCAAACCAGCGCGCCCGCTTAGGTTCGGGCGCGTTCGTGTTGATCGCAATCGCTTCAAGGTAAAGACCATCTTCTAAACCCAGAAGCGCGTTATGCGTGTGAAACACGTCATGCTCACCGCCGGGTTGCAAAGGCACGCCAAGCGCATCTTCAACATACGCACGCGCAGAAGCCAGATCCTCGCCTGCAATCGCGATATGATCGAATGCGATCATTCTGCCGCCTGTTTGTGCCGGGCCTCCTGAATCAGACGCAAAATATCTTGCGCGGCTTCGGGGATGTTGGTGCCGGGACCAAAGATCGCTTTGACGCCTTTATCATACAGAAACTGGTAATCCTGTTGGGGAATCACCCCGCCGCAAATGACGATGATGTCCTCGGCGTTGGCGTCTTTCAGCGCTTCGATCAGTTGCGGAGCCAGTGTTTTGTGGCCTGCAGCCTGACTGGAGATCCCGATGACATGTACGTCATTGTCCACGGCGTCTTGCGCGGCTTCGGCGGGTGTCTGGAACAACGGCCCCACATCCACATCGAACCCGATATCGGCAAAGGCCGTCGCGATAACCTTGGCGCCCCGGTCGTGGCCGTCCTGACCCATTTTGACGACCAGCATCCGCGGGCG
>CAZDXI010000017.1:0-633 GCA_964509095.1 uncultured Rhodobacterales bacterium | reverse complement strand
CTTTTCCATTGCCATCGAGATTTCCCCCACTGTGGCGCGTGCGCGCGCGGCATCTACGGCCGCTTCCAGAAGATTGCCGCCCTCTTTGGCGCGGCGGCTGAGTTCGTTCAGTGCAGCTTCGCATGCGCTTGCGTCACGCTCAGCCTTGATCTTGTTAAGCCGCGCAATCTGACTTTCACGCACAGCGACATTGTCAACGTCCAGAATGTCGAGGTCTTCTTCCTCGCTCAGGCGGTACTTGTTCACGCCAACGACAACCTCTTCGCCGCGATCAATCATCGCTTGCCGCTTTGCGGCGGCTTCTTCGATACGCAGTTTGGGCATACCAGAGGCTACGGCCTTCGTCATGCCGCCCATTTCCTCGACCTCTTCCATCAAGGCCCAAGCGGCCTCCGCCAGATCGTGGGTCAGTTTTTCAACGTAGTAGGACCCTGCCAGTGGGTCGACAACATTGGTGACGCCGGTTTCCTCCTGCAAAATCAATTGGGTATTGCGTGCGATCCGGGCGGAAAAATCGGTTGGCAATGCGATGGCTTCATCCAAAGCATTGGTGTGGAGCGATTGTGTGCCACCAAGAACCGCCGCCATGGCTTCATAGGCCGTGCGGATCACGTTGTTGTAAGGGTCCTGTTC
>CAZDXI010000016.1:19102-22958 GCA_964509095.1 uncultured Rhodobacterales bacterium | reverse complement strand
ACTTAAAAATGAGAACGTACGGCGAACACTTATCCACATGCCGCCAACAGATCAGAACCGACCCCGCCGCGGGGGGTCGATGCGGGATCTAATCAGGTTACGCCAGCATACGACGACGCAGAGCCAAGACGCCCAGACCGCTGAGCAGCAGCACACCACCGGCAGGCAGTGGAACGATCGGGGCCGTTGTGCCGCCCTTGATGGTCACATCAAAACTGCCTTCGTTGTTGAACCATCCAAACCCGTCATGGGTACCCAGAAACAGCCGCGTCGCCCCGCCCGGGACCACGAACTGCTGTTGCGTACCAGCCGGGATTTCACCATCACCGATATAAAAGGTCTGTTGCAGGTCGGGGGTGTAAACCAGCTCTTCCCGCGAGGCCAATGTGGAAAAATTCAACGCCCCGGGTGCTGGATTGGTGTCTGGCTGCGCATCCGTCAGGAACACACCAAGCAGCGCATTGATCGGCCCGGTCAGGCTGGACATCCCGTTGGTGTCGCCACCTGAATAGCTGAAAATGCTGGTCTGGTTTCCATCCGGCCCCACGAAGACCTGAACCGGGCCATGCCGGACCATACCCGTTGCCGAGAACGTCAGGATATCGCCGGGCGCGAAGGTTATGCCGGTCACTTCAACCGGAGAATGCGTCGGCACGCTGTCGCCACCAACACCAGTGGTGCCGTTTGGCATACCCGCCAGCCAAAGATGGGACGTGCCGGGAACGTTGATTGTGGTTGCTGCCGCGATCTGGGCAGCGCAGAAAAATGCCACAGACGATATGGCCAAAAGTAGTCGCTTCATCAGGGACTCCTCTAAAAAAAATTTGAGCAAAAAACATACAATGCGAAAATGTAACGAGGTCGAGTGTAACAGAGTAATGCAGTGCTGTTAACCAGTTGGAGGAATTGGGGCTGTTCGGCGTCTTTGGGCCAGCACCAAATGCACGACAAACCCTCCCACGCAGACCACCAAAGCGGTCAGGATCATACCTGAATACCCTGCCCCGGACAGGATCAGCGCCAAAACGGGCGTGCCAAGCGTATTGCCGATATTGCCCATCTGGGCCATCGCACCATTGGCTTGCGCCCGTTCCGTTGCTCCGGAATTCAACTGAGGCACAGCCGCGAAACTTGCCCCTTGCACCAGACCGAGCGCGCCTGAAAGGGCAAAACAAGCAGCCGCGCCACCCGGCACCCCAAGCAGCCAGACAAGGGACACCACCACCAAGACAAATCCCGCCATCACCAGTTGGATCGCGCTCACCCAGCGCAGCAGCACAACGCCCAAACTCATGGAGACCACAATAGACACCAAGGGCATGGCCCCCAGAACCAAGGCGCGTTGGTCTTCTGCAATGAACGGCGGGATCAGGGTCAAAAGGCTGAGGTAGCAAAAAGTGTAAAACAACCACCCAAGCGCCGGAGCAGACAGGAAGGCGGAGGTATAGACCCGTCGGTGCACAGATATCGCGCCCCGAACGCCCATCACGGGCGACGCATCTTCAGGCCGCAAGGGATCGAGCCGGGGAGCAAGGATCAGGGCAAAGACGGCCAGCCAAACAGCATGTGCCAAGAACAACGCAGGCACGCCAAGCCATGCCACCAAAGGAAGTCCCAACCACACGAGCATCGTGTAGGAAACCCCGAAAAACGTGCTCCACAAGGTCAGGGTCAGACCCAGATGACGCGGCGCGCTAAGCTGCGCGATCAGCGTTGGCGTGGCCACAACGATGGCCAAATGGGACACGCCCTCTAATGCGCGCAGCATTAACATGATTGGCAAAGGTGGCAGCAAGGCTTGCAGCACGGACAATCCTGCGCCGAACCACAAGGCCCAAAGCAACGCGCGCCGCAGCCCGACACGCGCAACCAACACACCAGCGACGACGCCAAAGATGATCCCGACCATACCGACGAGCGAGACCAGAAATCCCAAAGCAAGGTCCGCCTCCGGATAGACGCCCGGCAAAAGATCATAAATGACGCTGACCTTTCCGTATTGCGCAGCCGCACCAAGCCCGGCGCCCCAGAGCAGAAACACCTGCAAAAACGACGTGGCCTGGCGCGTCATTGTGCGCCCTTGGGAGCGGCGATTGGGAAAGGATTGGGTTTGCACACCATAGGGTCTCTATGATCCGCATTGGGTCTTTAAGCAATCAGATCACGCGCGCGGTTCGCTCCGCACCCAACCGTATCGGCAGACCCGATGGGCTTTGTGGCGCTGCGACCGTTATGGCAGCACTGCTTGCCACTGCGAAATGCACACAAAAAAACTGGCCGGAGACATCCCCGGCCAGCTTAAACTTTTCCTACAAGTCCCGCGTGTCGCGGTCGCGCGTCAGGCCTTCTTGCGACGCAGGACGGCGATGCCGCCAAGACCGCTCAGCAACAACAAACCACCCGCTGGAAGCGGAACGTTTGCCATGATCTGAACGTTGTCCAGAGCCGGGCCGAAAGCGTTGCTCTCATTGCTGATGAACGACAACGTGCCGGACGTTGCGCCTGCCACGAATGTGAAAGACATCGTTTCCCAGCCCATGTCAGCACGGGATTGACCGGTTGTGTCAAAGCTGAATGTACCGCCACCGGCCATGCCGATGAATACGTCGAGCGACTTGCTGACGTTGCCACCGTCCGGGTTACCGGCCATGTCAAAGCTGATCTTGTATTCCTGACCAACGGTCAGATCCGAGATGTTGGTGGAAATCGTACCACCGGTGGATCCGCTCATATCCAGGCTGTAATCGCCGTCCGAATGTTCCCACAGGGTGTTGATCAGATCGACGTTCCCGTCAACGACGGTCCAGCCGGTCAGACCTGCACTACCTGTGCCAAGAGTTTGGAAGCTGCCGGAAAACGTACCGGGGCTTTCAAAGCTGCCATTGGTGAGGGTGGCAGCAGAAGACGCCGCCACAGACCCGACCAAAACAGCGGCCGCAGCGGCCAAGTGTTTAAGTTTCATCGAATGTGACTCCAAAATAGGTTTTATGAGTCAATTTAAATCAAGTTTTAGAGCTTTTTCTGCGGCTCAAAGAAGGCAATTCGGGGGCGGACGCTCTCGCAAAACCGCGATCAGAAAGGCGCACCTGTGGGCGTGCGGACCGCCGCCACTGACGGCGACGCATCTAGATCAGGATGTATCGCAGCCAGTGTCCGAGACCCGGCAAGCCCCAACAGAACAGTTGGACTGCGACAGAGACACGATCAGCTGAAACAGCGACTAGAAGTGGATCGCCTTCCCATAAGCATCCAGAGTTGCTTCATGCATCATTTCTGACAGGGTCGGATGCGGGAAGACCGTGTTCATTAGGTCCTCTTCCGTCGTCTCCAACTGGCGTCCCACCACATAGCCTTGGATCAGCTCGGTCACTTCCGCGCCCACCATGTGCGCGCCCAGCAATTCGCCGGTTTTGGCATCAAATACTGTCTTGATCATGCCTTCCTGCTCGCCCAAAGCAATCGCCTTGCCATTGCCCATGAACGGGAAGCGCCCGACTTTGATATCGTACCCCAATTCCTTCGCCTTTGCCTCGGTATAGCCGACGCTGGCCACCTGTGGATGGCAATAGGTGCAGCCCGCAATGCTTTCCGGTTTGACCGGATGTGCGTGTTTGCCCGCGATCAGATCGGCCACCATCACACCTTCATGGCTGGCCTTGTGCGCCAACCACGGAGCACCTGCGATGTCCCCAATCGCATACAATCCTTCAACGCCCGTGCGGCAGAATTCATCCGTGATCACGTGGGTGCGATCGATCTTCACGCCAAGAGCTTCCAGCCCCAAGCCTTCCACATTGCCCACGATCCCGACAGCAGAGATCACGGTGTCGAATTCATGCGTTTCGACCTTCCCACC
>CAZDXI010000016.1:18765-19092 GCA_964509095.1 uncultured Rhodobacterales bacterium | reverse complement strand
ATCTCCGCATCTTCTACTGGCAATACGCGGTCCATGACTTCCACGACAGTCGTGTCGCAGCCCAGCGTGTTGTAAAAACTGGCAAATTCGATGCCGATCGCGCCGGAACCGATCACAAGCAGCTTCTTGGGCATGCGTGCCGGTTTGAGCGCGTGCTTGTAGGTCCAGACCAAATCTCCGTCAGCCTCCAGCCCCGGCAGCTCTCTTGCGCGGGCCCCAGTGGCCAGGATGATGTTCTTTGCCGTCAGGTCTTCCGTGCCCTTATCGGTTTTGACGCTGACATTGCCTTTGGTCGGTTTATTTTTTTACTACATGACCACATCGACG
>CAZDXI010000016.1:8899-18755 GCA_964509095.1 uncultured Rhodobacterales bacterium | reverse complement strand
GGCCGGGATCGTCGCCTCCCCCATGACCACATCGACCTTGTTCTTCTTCAACAAGTGCGCCACGCCACCGGACAATTGCGCCGCCACCTTGCGAGAGCGATCCACAACCGCATCCAGATCATAATCGATCTTGTCGGCCTTCAGCCCAAATTCCTTGGCCCGGTGCATCAGGTGAAACACTTCGGACGACCGCAACATCGCCTTGGTCGGAATACACCCCCAGTTCAGGCAGATGCCGCCCAGATGCTCGCGTTCAACCACGCAGGCCTTCAACCCGTTTTGCGCTGCACGGATCGCCGCCACGTAGCCTCCTGGACCTGCGCCAATCACGATAATGTCGAAGGATTTGCCTGCCATGGGTCTGTCTCACATCTGAATGGATCAAAAACTAGTTTAGCATTAAACTACTTTTCACACCCCCACAACGCAACAGAGGCGCGACAAATGCGCCGCGCCCCTGTTTCATCTGTCCGGAAATACCTCGGGAGGTTTGGAGGGCTGGCCCTCCAAGCGGCGCGCGCGCCCGCGCAAATAAAATCGCGTGCGCGTCAGCGCGCCTGTCAGAACCAGCCAACAGCGCTGTTGATTAACTCGCCTTGCGTTGGTCCAGCGTGCGCAATGTGTACCCATATCCGCCACCGGCAAGATAGGCTGCCTCGGACTGCGTAGTCGCACGCTCCAGTGCCTCATTGCGGTATGGGAAACGGCCGAACTGGCGGATCACATCGCGATGCGCGCGGGCGTGATCAAGGTTATCGAGCCCACTTTCCGGCATGCGGTCGCAGATCAACCGCACAGAGCGGTCCTGATCGCACAGGTTCTCCGAATGCATCAGCGGAAGGTAATAGAACTGCCGCGCAGGTTCATCGATGCGCATGTCCCAGCCTTTGTGAATTGCAGACTTGGCTGCAGCCAACGCCATTCGGTCAGAAGCAAAAGACTTCGCCGAACCCCGGAACATATTGCGCGAAAACTGATCTGTAAGAACGATATATGCCAGCGTGCCGCTGGGATATGTCAGCCAGAGCGAATATCGCCCTTCCATTGCGCCTTGCCAGGCGTCTTGAAACTTGTCTCGGATCTGCGCGTCCAGCGCGTCATCCTGTTTGTACCACCCGGCCGGACCCACTTCATCCAACCAGAATCCCAACACGTCTTCTGGACCGATCATGTCCCACTCCTTTGATCGTCACACACAAACTCATTAAGTCTGTGTAAAAGGTTACTGTAAAATGCCTGTCTGCCTAGTCACTATTCGTTGCTTTTCGTCATAAACAAACTGTTTCCAATCAATTTCCCCCTTCTTCTTCCTCCAAAGCCTCTTCGATGGCGATATCTTGTGCAACTTCGACCGCCATTGCCCCTGCTGCGGGCATGACCGGCACATAAGTGGCGGTATCTTCGACCGCAACTGTCGCGCGAACTGTCATCCGATACAGGCCATAAACCACCAATGCGACGAAGAGCAGCACCGTGTACCAGAAGAAACCGGGCGGTCCCATCGTGCTCATCGCCCAACCGGTGGTCAGGGGGCCGGCAATCGCGCCCAGCCCATTGATGAATACAAGTCCGCCGGACGCGCCCGCCATTTCATCCGAACTCAGGAAGTCATTCGTGTGCGCGATCAATAGCGAATAAAGCGGGTTGGCCGTTCCCCCCATCAGAAAGGCCGCCACCAAAAGGGCTGTGAAGCTTTCACCAAAGAACGCGCCGATCAACGCACCAATCCCGCCGATAACCGAGACTGCAACAATCAACATCCGACGGTCCAGCCGGTCCGACAGCCACCCGATGGGATATTGCGTGATGACCGCCCCGATAAAGAAAGTCGACACGAACGTCGAAATCTGAGCAACGCTCAAGCCTGCTTCGGTACCATAGACCGCCGACATCCCGAACTGAGCCGAGAAGATCCCACCCAGAAGGAACATGCCCACCACCCCAAGGGGTGAGAAGCCCAAAAGCTCTTTCAGCCGCGTTGGCTTGGTGGTTTCAAACGCAGGTGTTGGGCTGATCGACAACAGGATCGGCGTGATCGCCAAAGACACAAGGATCGACGGGACCACAAACAACACATAGCCCGACGGATCCGCTGTCAAAAGCAGCCATTGCGCCAGAACAATGCCAAAGGTCTGCACGATCATGTAAGCCGACAGGGCCTGTCCCCGCGTCTCATTGCTGGCTGCATTGTTCAGCCAGCTTTCCGCCGTCACATACACGGCCGAAAAACAGAACCCGATCAGCACCCGCCCAAAGGTCCACACCCAAGGGTCCGGCGCCATCGGGTACAGGATCATCACCGCAGAAATCATTGACGCAAGGGCCGCAAACACCCGAACGTGGCCCACCCGTCGGATCAGGTCCGGCGCCATCCGAGAGCCACCAAGGAAGCCAACGAAATAGGCCGACACGACGATGGACATCTCAAGAGCGGTAAATGCTTCGATATCACCGCGAATGCCAAGCAAGGTGCCTTGCATCCCGTTGGCAATCATCAACAGCCCCATGCCGAGCAACAAAGCCCAGGCGCTTTGAATCACCTGTCCCATGGAGGCCGCCACCTTTCCTATGTTCGGTGCATATCTGTCAGCCCACCCCTTGCATGAACTTCACAGCGATTGCGGCGCTGTTTGCGACGCACGATTGACGTTTTCAGGTAGTCACGAGGGTCAGGTGTGATCCGGAAACAGGATCGACGAATCCCCATAGGAAAAGAACCGGTATCGTTCTGCGATGGCATGGGCATAGATCGCCATCATACGCTCCTGCCCCATCAACGCCGAGACCAGCATCATCAGCGTCGATTTGGGCAGATGGAAGTTGGTCATCAACGCATCTGTGACCCCAAACTTGAAACCGGGATAGATAAAGATTTCGGTATCGCCCTCCCACGGGGCGATCTCTCCGGCCTCTTTCGTGGCCGTCTCGATCAGACGCAGCGCTGTTGTGCCGACAGGAATGACACGCCCACCGGAGGCTTTGGTGTCGATCATTTCCTGGGCAGCCTGAGCGCTGAGACTGCCCCACTCAGAATGCATCCGATGTGTTGTGACGTCCTCGACCTTGACCGGAAGGAAAGTGCCCGCGCCGACATGTAAGGTGACAGTGCTGAAATCCACACCCCGTGTTTTGAGGGCCGAGAGCAACGCATCATCGAAATGCAAAGACGCGGTTGGCGCAGCAACGGCTCCGGTTTCTTGCGCAAAAATGGTTTGGTAGTCGTCCTTATCCTGATCGTCCGCTGCACGTTTGGCCGCGATATAGGGCGGCAAAGGCATGGCCCCGGCGGTGTTCAGCGCCTCCTGAAAGGCGATCCCATCCAGATTGAAGCGCAACACGGCTTGCCCGTCGACGACGCGCAGCAGTTCCGCCTGAAGCCCAGCGTCAAAGTAAAGAACCTCGCCCGGTTTAACCTTGCGCAGCGGCTTGAGAAGCGCGCTCCAGTTGCCATCCGGATCAGGGCTGAGAAGCGTGGCCTCAACCCCCGCTTCGACAAGGCCTTGCCCGGTGTCACGACGACGCACACCGGACAGACGCGCAGGGATCACCCGTGTGTTGTTCAGCACCAGCCGGTCACCGGGGCGCAGAACGTCCGGCAGATCAAACACATGCGCATCGCGAATACTGCCACCTTGGGCGACCAGCAGACGCGCAGACGATCTGGGCTTCGCAGGGCGCGTTGCGATCAGATCATCGGGCAGATCAAAGTCGAAATCGTCCAGTTTCATAGGCGCGGCGCTTACCTGTCCGTGCCTTGGGGTTCAACACTGACTTGTGGCTGGGTCGGTCGCGTGCCCTGAGCCTGCGCAGGTGCCGCATCCGGGTTCTCGCCCGGTTCCAGAGCGACCTGCGGCGGAGGACGACGGAAAATCTCCCGGAAGATGGAGGGCGTCAGAGCGGACAGCGGATTGACCTGCACACGCGGGCTTTCCGCGGGGCCATCAAGACGGAAGTTGAAACCGATCAGACCTTCACCCCGCCGGGTCAGCAAGGAACCAACCCCGTTAATAAGGTAGATCGGGGAAAACACACCACGCATATCCATACGGGAGGTGTTCACATCATATGTACCGTCCATAGACAAACCGATGCTGGGACCGGTGGCACTGGCTTGAGTGAGCGTGACCCGATCCGGGGTCAGGCGGAAAGCAGCATCCACATTGGCAAAGTGCAGTCCCTGCCCCCCCATTTGTTCCAGCAGCCCCACAACTGACAAAGCGTTAAAGAGCGCCGCAATGGCGGGCGCGTCTTTGACACGGGTGTTTTCGATGGCGAGCGTTCCATCAAAACCCCCGGCCGTGCCAACGGGGCGCAGGACCAAATTCATCGCGCCCCCGCGTGCTTGTTTCAAAAGACCGGCAGCCTTGAACACGGCCCCGGCATCCTTGGATTTGATGCGGAACGAACTGCGCCCACGTTGAGGGGCAACTTCACCTGTGACAGCCGCAGCGCCATTTACGCGACCCGAGAACTCCCCCTGCAAACCACCCGAGACACTGAAATTGCCCCGAAAGCCAGTGAGGCCAATCGTGTCGGTGATCTGCAACCGATCCAGCGCCAGAAGGATTGGACCAGATTGCCCTGAGCCGCCCGATCCACCACCACTACCAAAACTGGCGCGGCGCATATCCAGCACACCGCCGCCAACTTCTACGCGCGGAGGCACACCCGCGCCGCGCCCAATCAGACGGACCGGCGCATCGAGCCAACCACCCAGCTTCACACGGGTAAAGGCCGCCGACTGCAGACCTCCACCAGGATTGACGGACACGCGGCCATCAGCCGATAGCCCTGAAGCTTCCAATGTAAGGCGATCCACGACGGGAGTTTCCGACAAAGTGCCCGCAACGCGCAAAGACCCGGTGCTACTGCGCGGTTTGGACCAGCCAAGAGCGGGGATCGACATGCCGACGCCACGCAGATTGCTGGTCAGGCGGAAGGCAGGTGCCCGGCCTTTGGCAAGATCGAGTTGCAGCGTGCCGGTGCCACGCCCGCTGATCGTACCCGGTGGCAGGCCGAGGTTCAGCGCACGCACAGTGGCGTCGGACAGTTCGACCTGAGCCTCCACTGTGCTGGTGCCATCGCTCGCAGGGCCAAGAGCTTGCCGCCACCGCACATCTACCGGGATGCCGTCAAACTGACCGGGGCCGACTATATTCACTCCGTCATTGTCGACCTGTACCTGCAACGCACGCGCGGCGACGGTGCTGCCATCCACGAGTTTGTCGGATGTCACGTTGTTTAACTCAGCGCGGGCATCAAATCCGATATCGGCACCTGTCATGCCTTTCTTCAACGGCAAGGTCAGAGTGGTTTCTCCGCGCGCGCGTCCACCGGCCAAATCAACTGGCAGACCCGAGCGGGACAATACGTTCAAAGGCTCCTGATCCAAAAGAGATAGGGTGGCTTCAATCGGGCTGTCGGTGCGCAGGCGGACGACGGCGGGGGCGCCGTCTTTGACCGTTACATCGGGGATGATGAAGGACGACCCGGCCACGTCGATATCGCCACCCTGCGGCGGCACGACCCGGCCATCCTCAACCGCGACGACGAACCGGTTGTTCATCATCGATGCCACCCCTTTTCCGTCCAACACATTGGGTAGCGTTCGGGAATACCGGACTTCTGCGTTTTCGAAACCAAAGCTAAAATAGATTGCCGGTTGCGGGGTCTTGGGCGCAACGCGCATGGCGAATTCCAGATCATGCAAATCGCCTGCGATCAGATTGTCCAGCAGCCAATCCCGCGTGCGCGGCGCGGCACCGGGGGGCCAAAGTTCAAGCAAACGTGCTGGCGTGATTTCGGCCATGTGGCCATTCACGGCGAGGTCCCAGCCCTCTTTTGCGGCCGCCAAAGACCCATCCAGCAGCATGGAGCGATCCTGATCCACGATGCGCAACTGGCCCAGATCCACCTGAAACGGCTCGGGCCGCAGGCGGAAGTCCAGTTCCGCACCATTGAGTTCCAGCGGTTCGGGATACAAATCCGGCGGGTTCAGGCGCAGCCCAGATAATTGAAACTGCCCGACCATTTCTTCGAGCCGACCGGTCGCCACACCACGCAGTTGCGCACGCCCTTCGATGCGACCCTGCCCCCAAGCGCTGTCGACGTTGAATTCGTCAAACACCAGTTCGCTGGTGTCCGGGTTGAACGAAAAATACGCCTGTGCAGCCGTGAAGGGGATCGCGCGGGTTTCCTCGGTGGGCTGCAACACGCCTTCACCGATTTGCAGTGTCGCGTTGATGTCGTCTAACGCGCCCTGCCCGTCAACGCCGCTGCGCAGCGATCCGGAAATCGGAGCGCGCAAGGCGGATAACCATTCCAGCGCTGGCGTGAAGGCGGCCACATCCTGAGCACGCATATCAGACACGGTGACGCCGAATTGCGCATCCGTTTCTCCGATGGTGCTGGTGTAATTGGCTTCTGCCGTGGCGACCCCGGCCCCGCCACCAAGAACAGCAAGATCGGCGGAGAACGTCAGCGAAGATCCATCCCGCCGCCCCCGCAGCCGCGCGCCATCAACGGTCCAGACACGATCCGCGCGGGCATCCTCGAACCGCAAAGTCACGGCATCCACGTCAAGCTGGGTTAGCGCTTCCATCTCTGGGCGCAGGAAAAGCGTGTCCACTTGTTCAATCAGTTCGGGCAACGACGCCGCCTCGCGTGTCGGGGCATTGGCATCCCGAGACGTGGACAGGTTCAGCCGACCCGACGCATCGCGCCGCAGCGTGGCAAACAGCCCGGACAGATGCACCTTGCGCGGTTGCACCTTCCCTTCGAGCAACGGTCGCATGGCGAGGCTGGCATCGAGTTCGGACATCGCAAACAGAGTCTCCCCCGTGGCGGTGCCGAATTCCACATCACTCAGCCGCACCTGAGGCCGCCATCCCTGTTGTACGGTGATCACCATCTGACCAAAGCTGATCGTCATCGCGTCCGAGCTTTGCGCAATACGCGCCGCCACCCGGTTGCGCAGCCAATCCGGTGCGGCAACCGGGCGATCCATGATCCAGACCAGCCCAGCCCCAATCAGCACGATGACCAACACCACAGCGCGCGTCGCCCACCGCAAAACCCGGAAACGGTCGCGCGGCTTGTTTGGCTGATCTTGCGTCTGTTGCGAGCTCATGTCTTTAACATGCCTGAAACCGACCTAGAATGAAACGGGTCGCGGGCTGATTGACCTGCAAACCAGTTCTGAACCAGAGGGTGAGAAAGATGACCGAAGCCCATGAAAATGCGCCTGATTTCAACCTGCCTGTGACCGGGGGTGGCTCTGTCAGCCTGTCCGGTCTGAAAGGCACCCCGTTTGTTTTGTTCTTTTATCCCCGCGATGATACCTCGGGATGCACCAAGGAATCCATCGCCTTTTCCGAACATCTTGCCGCGTTTGACGCCGCGGGTGTGAAGGTGTTTGGCGTGTCCAAGGACAGCATGAAAAGCCACGACAAGTTCGCAGCCAAACATGATCTGACAGTGCCGCTGATCTCGGACGAGAACGGAACACTGTGTGAAGATCTCGGCGTGTGGAAAGAAAAGAGCATATACGGCAAGAAGTTCATGGGAATTGAACGCTCCACCTTCCTGATCGATGGCAATGGCAAGATCGTACAAGCATGGCGCAAAGTGAAGGTGCCCGGCCATGCCGAGGCAGTGCTGGAGGCGGCACAATCTCTTTGACCTTATGCGATATGGCGGTGCAGGTGCTGAAGTGCGCCGATGGGCGAGAAAAGACCGCCCTGTCCCGTCGCCACGCCGCGACATGGCAGGCCGCGCGCAAAGCCGGTGAAGGAATTGAGATTGGGCGCGGCGATCCACCCTTGCACCCCGCGCGCCCGGCGAAACCAGAATTGCTGGACCCACGCGACGTGCCGCGCCGCCGACCGGGCAGCGAAAAGGGCCGCATCGCGCTGTTGCACGCGGTGGCGCATATCGCACTGAACGCCGTGGATTTGCACTGGGACATCATCGCGCGATTTGGCCATGTGCCGATGCCGATGGGGTTCTATGACGATTGGGTCAAATCAGCGGACGAAGAATCTAAGCATTTCAACCTAATGTGCGACTGCCTTGAAGCGTTGGGGTCGCACTATGGCGCTTTGCCCGCGCACAAAGGCATGTGGCGCGCGGCTGAGGATACCCGCGACGATCTGATGGGTCGTCTTGCCGTTGTGCCCATGGTTTTGGAAGCGCGCGGTCTGGATGTGACACCGGGCATGATTGAAGTGTTCAAGAAGGCGGGCGCGACCCAAGCGGTCGAGGCGTTAGAGGTAATATACTCCGAGGAAGTGCATCACGTCGCCTATGGATCAAAATGGTTCCACTTCTTGTGCGGGCGCGAAAACCTCGACCCGACCGGTGTGTTTCATGACCTTGTGCGCACCTATTTCCACGGTGGACTGAAGCCCCCCTTCAATGAGGAAAAACGTGCCGAAGCGGGAATCCCCCCGGACTTCTACTGGCCACTGGCCGATGCTTCCGCAACGTAAACTTGCCAATTCCACGACCGGTTTGTGTCAGAATTAGGGTCAGACCGGTGGTATTGTTGCCAATCCGAGAACATTAACCTATTGTGATGGGCGGTTTTTTGCGCATGTGGCAGGTTTTCTTCAGACGGTATTTGCGATACCTCGCGAAGGCTTGCCCCAAGGCTCTGCTGCGCGTATTGACCGTAGATAAGGTGCACGATCCATATTGAGGCACCGCATATTGAGACGGGACAACAAAGGACGAGCCTTGTGCGAACACGACTCGCTATAAAGTTTAACGCCTTCTTGGAGCAGTATTTCCCCGAACGTCGGGTGTTTCTCAAATCCGATCAGGACATGCGATTCATCCGTCTGCGCCCTATCACGCAGATGACGGCTTTTGTTGGCAGTGCTGTGCTGGTGGCTTGGGCCATTGTGGCAACAGCGATTATCCTGATGGATAGCATCGGAGCCGGGAATTTCCGCGAACAGGCCAAACGGGATCAACGCACCTATGAGGCGCGCCTGAACCACCTTTCAGCACAGCGCGATGCGCGAGCCGAAGAGGCACTCGCCGCACAAGAGCGGTTCAATGCAGCCCTGACCCAGATTTCCGTGATGCAGTCGCAACTCTTGGATTCGGAAACACGCCGCCGCGAACTGGAAACCGGGATTGAGGTTATTCAGGCCACCCTGCGCAACACGATGCAAGAACGCCGCTCTGTCGAAACACGATTGGCGAGCCTGCAGCAACAGATCGACGAAGGTGGTACAGCCGTTGCCTCTGCGTCAGGGGAAGCCGGAGCCCCGGTTGATTTCCTTGCGGAAGCGCTGGCACGCACAGCCGCAGAACGCGACAAGATCATTGCGGATGCGCAAGACGCTCTGACCCGTGCCCAAGACATGGAAAACCAGATCGCGATGATGGAAGATCAAAACGATCAGATCTTCCGCCAGCTTGAAGAAGCCATGACCGTATCTGTCTCGCCTTTGGACAAAATGTTCCGTGCAGCGGGCATGAACACCAACTCTATGCTGGATCAGGTGCGTCGCGGTTATTCCTGTAAAGGCTGTCCATTGACCCCGCTGACGTTCTCGACCCGTGGCGAAGAACCGTCCATCGACACGCAGCGTGCCAATCGCCTGCTGAACCAGATGGATCGACTGAACCTCTATCGTATCGCCGCTCAAAAGGCCCCATTCGCAACGCCCGTAAAATCGGCCTTCCGTTTCACATCGCCCTTTGGGCCCCGTCGTGATCCCAAAACCGGCGGGCGTCGCATGCACAAGGGTGTCGATTTCGCCGCGTCCACCGGGACTCCGATCCTCGCAACGGCGGACGGTGTTGTGACCCACGCCAGCTGGTCCTCAGGATATGGTCGGTTGGT
>CAZDXI010000016.1:0-8861 GCA_964509095.1 uncultured Rhodobacterales bacterium | reverse complement strand
ATGCGCATCTGTCAAGATTTGATGTGAAAGTCGGACAAAGGGTCTCGCGCGGGGATAAAATTGGTGGTATGGGAGCCTCCGGACGGGTGACGGGCGTGCATTTGCATTATGAAGTGCGAGTGGGCGGAAAAGCCGTAAACCCAATGATTTATATCAAGGCAGCGAACGATGTTTTCTAAAAGCAAGATCAACGAACCGGGCCCGAAAGCGCCTGATGCCCCAAAAACCGACGCAGCTGATAAAGCACCCGCAACTCCTGCGGCCCCCCGCGACGAATTCAAGGCAAGCGCGCCCAAGGCGAAACCACCTGCGTCTACCCTGTCTCCTGACCTGCACATTACTGGCAACGTCAAAACGACAGGCGACATCAACGTCGAAGGTACCGTCGAAGGTGACATTCGCGCGCATCTGCTGACCATCGGCGAAAGCGCGACCATCAAAGGCGAAGTTGTTGCGGATGATGTGGTTGTGAATGGACGTATCGTGGGGTGTGTGCGTGGCTTGAAAGTCCGCCTGACCGCAACAGCGCGTGTCGAAGGCGACATCATCCACAAAACGATCGCGATTGAATCCGGCGCCCATTTTGAAGGTTCCGTGCAGCGTCAGGACGATCCTCTCACCGGTGGATCCACAGGTGGGAAACCGGCCGCTGCAGCACCTGCTGCTGCGCCGACGCCACAGTCCTAAGCCGACCCACATTTCAGATTTAGAGAACGCCGCAGCATCGCTCTGCGGCGTTTTCGTTTGGACAATGCCCTTGCGGTCTTATTGCCCGAGCATCCAAGTCCCGTCCGGCCAAAACGCGTGGAACGCAAAAGCAAACATCACATCGTGAGGAAGATCGCGCCCTTGCGCATCTCGCACTCGAACGGACCCCACATCGCGACCCCGATGCACCTGACCATGATCCAGTGCAGAGGCTTGCCCGGCCCGCCAGCTTAGCGTCACACCGGCTTCCTTGATCTGCTCTGCTTGTGACAGACGCGTTAAAGGCCAAGCCCGATCCCCAACCCGGACCACCCGTACCAGCGGTGGGATGCCGTGTGGCGGGTTCTCTCCGGAATACAGAAATGGGCGCGCCGCCGTATCATAGCCGCGATAGGGGTTGCGCCCGTAGTCGCGGTTAAAGGCGGGTTCGTTCATCACAAGACCTTCTGGGTTGCGTGCTTTGAACTCCGCCCAGCTTTCCATCCATGTGGGCAGGGTCTTCAACTCGGCCCCGGTAAACTGTCCAACGATCCCCGTGCCAGTCGCCTGCTGCCACCAGCTTTCGGTTTCGCGGTCATACATCACCATGTCCGAGAACCTCAGTTTGCCGCTCACCCCAAAGCTGAGCACCTGTCCGCGCACGCGCCGATCAAAGGTAATCCCTGAATTGCACAAGGGGCAGAAGGTCACCGCAACAGGCGTGCCCTTGATCGTGTCGTTCACAATCTCGTGCCACATGAGATAACGGATCGGATAGGCTCTCGGCTCGGCTCCATCCACCTCCACGGTGATGACCGCTTCTCGTGGCTTCAGCCGTGTCTCTTGCCCGGCTCTGACAAACGCCACCTTATCCAAAGCCGGGATGCCATCCTTAGGCGGCCCCCCGGATAAGATCTCGACCCAATTGGGCACAGACGTTTTGGAAAAGTCAGTGTTCGGCCACTCGTGTTTCCAGAATGACGGGTCCGCCGCAAGCAGTGTCGGCAAAAGGATCAGGGCAAGCAGATATCTCAACATGCTCGGCAGCATGCCCCAACAGCGCACCCTACCGCTACACACATCCCCGTGACCATCTGGCCCGTGACCATCTGGTTTTCGGAGCCGCCCTCGCTTGATCCTCTGACGACAGGGACAGGGAGCCTTGCCAAGTAAAATCGCGGAGGCTCCGCGGCCCCGGCCGTGGAAACCGCTATTTTTCTTGGGAAGGATCAATGGCTCTGTCATGCAGATGATCAGGCGAGGGTGGTTCGACAAAACCATTGGTTTTTGGTGTGTCCCGAAGCCCGATGGACTTCACCACAGTGGACAAAAAGAAACCCGAAGCGCTTACCGCACCACGGGTTCCTTCAAAACATCTCGTGCGCGCATTCGCGCGCTCCGTTTAACACCACCCTATTCGGTGACGACGACCTTACTCATCACATCCGGCTGACCGCGCACAGCGCCGGACTGGCCCTGACCACGTTTGATCGCATCCACGACCTCCATACCTTCGGTCACACGGCCCACCACGGTATATTGTCCGTTCAGGAAGTAGCCTTGATCGAACATGATGAAGAACTGCGAGTTGGCCGAATTTGGGTTCTGGGTGCGGGCCATGCCCACCACGCCGCGATCATAAGGCACGTCAGAAAACTCTGCCGGCAAGTCCGGCTTGTCCGACCCGCCTGTGCCCGCATAGCGCATGTCCATGCCCATGCGCCCGTTCTGCACATCGCCGGTTTGCGCCATAAAGCCTTCGATCACGCGGTGAAACACAACTCCGTCATAGGCCCCTTCGCGTGCCAGCGTGGCGATGCGTTCAGCGTGCTGGGGAGCCACGTCTTCCAGAAGGTCGATCTTGATCACGCCATTGGCGCCTTCGCCTTCGACCGTGATCTCGATCCCGCCTGCAAAGGCGGGGCTGGCCATCAAGGCCAGTGCCGCCAGAACCTTACGCATCTGCGGCCACCTTGACCGAGATCATCCGATCCGGTTCGGCAGGCGGCTCTCCGCGTACAATTGCATCCACGTGCTCCATACCGGACACCACGCGGCCATAGACCGTGTATTGCCCGTTCAGGAAATGGTTGTCGGAAAAGTTGATAAAGAACTGCGAATTCGCGCTGTCAGGATTGGCCGAACGTGCCGCACCCAATGTGCCGCGATCATGGGGCAGCTTGGAAAACTCTGCCGGAAGATCAGGATGATCGGACCCACCTGTGCCGGCCATACGAATGTTGAAGCCCGCTTCCATATTGCCGTTCTTCACGTCGCCGGTCTGCGCCATGAACCCGTCAATGACCCGGTGGAAACAGACGTTGTCATACGCCCCCGCACGGGCAAGTTCTTTCATGCGCTCGGAATGCTTGGGCGCCACATCGGGCAACAGCTCGATCACAACTTGTCCGTCTTTCAATTCGACAAGGATGGTGTTTTCCGGGTCCTTGATATCTGCCATCTGTGGCCTCCATTCATTTTTCTTGCGAAATAGGTATGCGGTGGCGCGCCGAATGCCAAGGGAGGCATTGACCAAACCTAAAGTTTTGCGTCAAAAGCGCGCCATCACACAGCATGAGGACAAACATGGGCTGGAAAACGCTGGACGATATGGACTTGGCCGGAAAGCGCGTGTTGACGCGCGTCGACATTAACGTGCCCATGGAGGACGGCCAGATCACGGACACCACCCGGATCGAGCGTATCGTGCCCACCGTCAAAGACATCCTCGCCGCCGGAGGCACCCCGGTTCTGCTCGCGCATTTCGGACGTCCCAAGGGCAAGTATGTGCCCGAGATGTCCCTACGCCCCCTTGTGCCCGCCCTGGAAGCGGCTTTTGGCTGCGATGTGGCCTTCATCGAAAAACCGTCGCGCGAATGGATCGATGCCCAGCCCCGCGATGAAGTCATCCTGATCGAAAACACACGCTTCTCCCCGATGGAGGAAAAGAACGATCCGCTGATGATCAAGTTCCTCAGCACGTTGGGTGATGTGTATTGCAATGATGCATTTTCGGCCGCGCACCGCGCCCATGCCAGTACCGAAGGGGTCGCACACCACCTGCCCGCCTGCGCAGGCCGTCTGATGCAAGCCGAACTGAGCGCGCTGGAGGCCGCCCTTGCCACGCCAGAACGCCCGGTCATGGCCGTCGTGGGTGGCGCGAAAGTCTCCTCCAAGCTGGACCTGTTGGGCAATCTCGTGGGTAAAGTCGACACGCTGGTCATTGGTGGCGGCATGGCTAACACGTTCCTTGCCGCGCAAGGCATCGACGTGGGCAAGTCGCTGGCCGAACATGACATGACCAACACGGCAGTTGAGATTATGGACAAGGCCAAAGCCGCAGGCTGCACCATTCTGTTGCCGAGCGATGTCGTTGTCGCACGCGAATTCAAAGCCGGGGCCGCCAATGAAACCGTCGCCGCGGATGCCTGCCCCAGCGATGCGATGATCCTCGACGCCGGACCCGAAGCGGTCAAAGCGATCGCAGAGGCGATCACAGCCTCCAAAACCCTGATCTGGAACGGCCCGCTGGGTGCCTTCGAAATCGAACCCTTTGACACAGCCACCAATGCTGCGGCCAAAGCGGCAGCCGAGGCCACCAAAGCCGGAACACTTGTGTCCGTGGCAGGGGGCGGAGACACCGTCGCGGCCCTGAACAAGGCGGGTGCGGCGGACGATTTTACATACATTTCCACCGCTGGCGGTGCATTTTTGGAATGGATGGAAGGCAAAACCCTTCCCGGGGTTGCAGCGCTGTCTCAGTAAGATACCCTGCCCGGGTCCGTCGCTGCCACGTCAGGATCCTGAACATGCGCCTTGCTATCGCTTCCGCTCTGTCTGTAACGCTTGCCAGTTCCGCATTGGCACAAAGCAGTTCCGAACAACGCCCTGGTTTCTGGGACCTTCTGACCGCCGACCGCGTTGTCACCGCCATTTTTCATCAGATGATTGGGTATGCGCGCATTGGTGCTGATGTGCGTTACGACGCGCTGAGCATGGATGCGGTGGGCGGCAACCTGCGCCTGGCGGGTTTGGAAGTCACTCCGCTCTTGCCCTATGGCGCGCCGGATGCCTGCACAATCCGTGCCGCGCATACCACGCTGCGCACTTCCGGGCTGGACCAGATCGACGTCATGCGCGGGCAAGTCACACTGGATAAGGCCGTAATCGACTTCGATTGCCTGCCCCCCGACATTCGCCCGATACTGGGCATGATGAACGTCGGTGACCTTGCGGTGGACCGACTGAACCTCGATTTCACCTATGACTTCCCAAGCGGCGGTGGCGACATGCACCTGCAACTGGGTGTGGACGGGTTGGCAACGGTGCTTGCGACAGCAGATTTTGATTACCTGAGCTTCCGGATGAATTTCGCCACCGAAACTCTGGACCCTGCGGCGTATCTGAATGCGATGCAGGTCCAGATCGAAGATGCAGGCCTGTCCGAACGCTTGCGCCAGATTCTCCCGCCCGAGATGGTGTCCCCCGACGCATTGGAGTTGCAGACACGTCAAGCCATGGGCGCAGCACTGTCAGAGATACAGGTTCCCTTGACCCCAGCACAAACCGCGTTGATTGATCAGGCGACAGCGATGGCGCGCGCTTTGGGGAACGGTGCCAAACGGATTGTTCTGGAAACGGACATCACGGGTGGTCCGGCGATCTTGCGCGAAAACGAATTGCAAAACGCCCCATTGGCTGTCCTTGAAAAACTGAACATCCAGATCCGCCCGGCCCCAGTCGCAAACACGCGGATCCTGTCAGCAGACTTGCTCACTCAGGCGCGCGCTGGGACCTTGCAAAGCAACGACGACCGTCTGGCTGCTGGTCGCGCGCTGCTGACGGGCATTGGCGCACCGCGCAACATCGCACTTGGAGTGCAAGTTTTAACCCCCTTGATCGACGCAGGCGCTGCGGAGCCTGCACGTCTTGCCGCCGACGCGCTTTTGCCAAGCGATCCCGACCGCGCCTACCAGTTTGCCCTCACTGCGGCGGCTGCCGGGGAAGGGTCCGCGATTGGACTTCTGGATCGTGCCGAAGACACGCTCGACTTTGCGCGTGTGATGAAGGCACAAGCCGCGCGCCTTTCCGATGACGCATTAGCCCCTACTCGGTTCAGCTCCATCCCGGACATGCGGCGCGCGGCACTTGATCACATGATCGGACTTGGCACCCCGCGCAGCTATCGCGCGGGTTACTTCTGGGCCAGCATGGCCGCTGCGGGAGGCGATGCCGCTGCGGCGAGCTTGCGCGAGGACCTGTCTGACCGCATGCGCAAGCGCGGCCTGACTGCCGAGTGGCGCGCCATTACAGATGTGCTCGACGAGGACATCCTTGACGGTTGGGTCTCCGCCAACATTCCCGCCATCGCCTCCCAAAACTAATCGTTCTGCCAGAAAGAGAGCCCTGCCATGTCCAAATACACCCTGATCACCGGAGCCTCCGACGGGCTGGGCGCCCAGTTCGCCAAACTGGCCGCCCGCGAAAACCGCAACATGATCCTGACCGCGCGCAATGTGGACAAGATGGAGGTCGTCGCGGCCCCGCTACGCGATGAAGGGCTTGAGGTCATCGTGATACCCGCCGATCTGTCCGACCTCAAAGGGGCGACCAAGATGTGGAAAGAGGCAACCAAGCAAAAGCGCGAGATCGACGTGTTCGTGAACAATGCCGGGTTGGGCTATAGCGGGCGCTTTGACGTGGCTGAGGCTTGGCAGCGTGAGTTGGACTCTATTCAGGTCAATATGGTCTCCTTCACCTATCTGCTGAAACAAGCCATCACGCACATGCAGGCCCATGGTGGCGGGCGCATCCTGAATGTCGCCTCCACCGCCGGGTTCATGCCGGGGCCAAACATGGCTGTGTATCACGCAACCAAAGCCTATGCGCTGTCCCTGTCCGAAGCCGTGGCCGAGGAGTTGCGGGACACGAATGTCTCTGTCACCGCGCTTGCACCCGGTGCAACGGCGACGAATTTCCAGGCGGAGGCTGACATGCACGACATCCGCCTTATGAAATTTGGCAAGCCAATGGACGCATTCCACGTCGCCGAAGAAGGCTGGCTGGAGGCGCGCATCGCCAAACGCGTGGTGGTGCCGGGCTGGATAAACAAAGTCTTTGCCTTCCTGCCCCGGCTCTTCCCGCGCTCGGTGCTGCTGCGAGTCACGTCTGTGATTATGGGGCGGGCGAAGTCCTGACCAACCTGACGACTTTGGGTGTGCTCTTGCGTCCATTAAGGCTTCCCACACACCTACATGTTGTGTCATAAGATCGTCAGCGCCCGAACAAGAGGCGCATGAGGCAGAGTGCAGTGATGACCAAACGATCCTTTCGTAATGGCCGGACGTCCTTTGGGCCGGTGTTGTTCTTTGCGGTGACGCTGGCGCTGTCGCTCTATTTCACGTTTGCAGCCGTGCAAGGGGATTTCGGACTATTCCGCCGAGCGGAGATCAACGCCGAAGCGGATGAGCTTCGCACCCGCCTCGCTGAAGTTGAAGCCGAGGTCGTGCGCATGGAAAACCTGTCTCGCCGGTTGTCAGATACCTATCTGGACGTCGACCTTCTGGACGAGCAGGCACGGTCCGTTCTTGGGCTGCTTCGAGCCGATGAGATTGTGATCCGTTAATCTGTCGCATCGCGCGCAGGCTCTGAACAGTGATAGCGTGTCGCGCGCGTTGTTTCAGCCGAAGCCTTTTGCTTTTGATATGAAGCGTGATCTGCTGGCTCGCGGTTTCGACGCGAGACTGTGTTTCTGATCAATCGAAATATGCTGTAGCCTCCGGCTATCGAACGAACCTCGCAGAGACCACATGATGCATCCTAGCTCTCACAACAACGGCCATCGCGTGATCAAAGGGGCGGCGTTGTTGCGCCAATCCGACATTCAGGCCGAGCGGATCATCGCAATCCTGCGCATGATCCTGTCCTTCGCGTTGTTTGCGGGCGTCAGCACGTTGATTTTCAACCTCAAACCGCAGGAACTGGACGTCCGCCGCGTCGAACTTCTGTTTCTGTTGGGCGGTGCAGCGGCATACTTCACTCTGGGGGCGGTCAATTTCTTCTTTTCGCATCCATCCCGGTTTCAGTTCTGGCATAGCTGGCTGTTCAATGCGCTGGAAGTCGCGTTGCTGGGGTTCCAGATTTACATCGATGTGCGCAATCCTTTGACGCCGTCGCTGCTGGCCTTGGCAAGCCCGTTGCTGCTCGTCGTGGCATTGGTCCTTGCGATACAATCGTTGCGATACCGGCTGGAGCTGCACATCTTTACCGCTGTCATCCTGCTCATGACCTGCGCTGCTTTGACGTTCTATGACCCGCAACACAATCAGCCTTGGGATGCGTCGGTCATCCAGGAACTTCAAGTCCTGTATTCCGCACCGCCAAACGTGATGCGATTTGTAGTGCTCGGGACCTTGGCGCTTGTCGTTGGTTCGGCGGTCTATCGGGCCCGGCGCCTTGTGTTTCGGGTCGCACGCGAGGTGGAAGACGCGGACAACCTACGGCGGTTCCTGCCCGCAGAACTGGGCAGCAACCTCAGCGATGATGCGCTGCGGGATCTTCGAACGCCGGACCGCAAAGACGTCGTGATATTGATGATCGACTTGCGCGGCTTCACCGAGTTGACGGACCGATTGCCTGCCCCCGACATTGCCGAGATGCTGACCTGGTTCCGCAGCCTAGTCACGGATGCCGCCGAGCAGCACGCAGGCATCGTCGACAAGTTCGTGGGCGATGGGGCGATGGTGATTTTCGGCTTGCACGATGCGCCGGACACCGCTGTGCGAAATGCGCTGGCGGGGTTTGATGACATCTGCGCCGCGTTAGAGCATAAATCTAAAGCCACGCATGCCGATCAAGTCCGGGTCGCCGCCGGGCTCCACTGTGGTGCGGCACTGGTCGGGGCGTTTGGCGACAACCGGCGACTAGAATTCACTGCACTTGGCAAGACGGTCAATGTGGCGTCCCGGCTGGAAGCCATCGCCAAGGATCGTGATTTGCCTTTAGTTCTGTCTGGAGCGTGTATCTCGACTGGCGAACTGGACCCGGCGGCTTTCGAAATCCTGGGCGATGTGCAGGTTCGTGGAATCGCCGAACCCATTCAAATTGCCTGCCAACGCGGCTCAACCAACTAATGGGCACTATCGCCTCTGTGAATAACGGCATCCAACTTAGGC
>CAZDXI010000015.1:0-23952 GCA_964509095.1 uncultured Rhodobacterales bacterium | reverse complement strand
GTTAGCCCTTTATGGGCCTCATTAGATGGCTGCATTGGTGCGCGTTTGTGTCAAACTTTCAGAGAAGTCATCCATCGCAAGGCCTGTGATGCATTCTTTGATTAAATGTTCGCTCCTGCAATGAATGGTCGCTAAGCGAGATGCGACCGCAGCATCTTGAAGGTGGGGCGAAAGTCCGGATTGGGCCGATCCCCAACTAGGCCGTGGGGGATATGAAGCGTCTGATCGAAGCGCCTAACAATGACATCTTTGATGTGTTGACACATGTGCGCTTTTCGTTGGCCCCGCTGGAGAGATCGGAGCGTGCTAACCAGACGCGATCTATAGGGTTGTTTGGAGTGGAAGGCGAAGCGCCTTCCTATTTCTAATCAGTCTTAACTGCGTATGAGTTTCACGGTGTCGATGAATTGGACCGTACAAAGATATGTGACTTTCTGCGAACGAAATATAGCGGCATGAACGGTGCGAAGCAAAAGCTTGGGGACATCCCCGATGTCAAGCGCGCATATGATGGATACTCAGGCTCATTTGTACGCGGAATAACCTAAGGGAAACCGCTTTCATGAACTTATCTGGGGGTATTGTTGGGGGTACCTCTTTCTTGGATGGTAAATATAGTTTGAGATATCAACTCACTAAGCCTCTGATATGGGTCCGTGTGGGCGCCATTTTTTGAGCAGTAACAGTCACTTATTGTTCTGTGTGCAAGTTAACTGTGAACAAGGCGGGCAGTTATCTGAGACGGTAAAACCGACGCGGCGCGCAATTCGTAGATGCGGACATTGGTGCAAAGCGAGGTGGCTAGTTAATTTGATCTCTAAGGCTTCCAAGTCAGCTGCTTACCGATGTGTTTGGTCAGAAAGTCGATGAGTACTCTGACTTTGACAGACACGACGTTGCTCTTTGGGTAAATCAGCCAGAGTGCCGGGCGTTCGGTTGCTTCGAAATCAGTCAGAACGCGCTGCAGGGATCCTTCATTAAATTCCTTTTGCACCAACCAGAGGGAATTCAACGATATTCCGGCTCCGTCCAGTGTGGCTTGTTTTTGCGTCAGGCCATCATTCAGAACCAAGCATTGCGCGGCCGCCTTGGGATCAAAAACACCTGTCTGGCCATCGGTTGCCACCAAACTGCGAGGGGCCAAGTCGCGAAACGCGATCAAACGATGCGAACGAAGTTCGGATGGATCTTGTGGGGTCTGATACTTCTCAAGATAAGAAGGGGACGCACAAAGAACGCGGGAATCGTCGGCGAGCTTCCGCGCTGTCAGGCTGCTGTCTTCAAGAACTGAATTGCGCAGTGCGAGGTCGTAACTGCCCTCGATCAGGTCAAACTGTGAGTCAGACAAGTGCAGGTCTAGCGTCACATCGGGGTATTGATCCATGAACATCGGCAACAGCGGCGCGATGTAGATTTGCGCAAACGTACTTGAGGCGGCGAAGCGAAGCGTGCCTGAGATGTGCGCCTTGCCTTTGCCAAGTGCAGCAAGCGCCGCGTCTTCCTGAGCGACGATCTCGCGGGCGTAGGGCAGAAAATCGTGACCTTCGGTCGAGAGTGATACTTTACGTGTAGAGCGATGCAGCAAGTCTGCGCCCAAACGATGCTCTAGCTTGGCGATGCGATTGCTGGCCACAGCCGGTGCCATGCCCAAGCTGCGGCCCGCTGCACTGATGTTCAACGTCTCCGCCGCAAGGACGAACAGGCGTAGGGTTTGTGTATCCATATTATATACAAATTCCGAATACTGAATTCAAATCGGATGTGTTTATTTATATTATGAAGTGGATACATCAAGGGTCAAGCGAAGAGCGAGGATAAGGCTATGACCCAGACCGCGACAGTGAATTACCATGTCCACAAGCCAGAACGTCAGGCGTTTGAGCTTGATGCAGGCGGAATCGTCGGCAACCTGATTTCGCCGGAATTGGTACGCACGTCTGTTCCGGTGGCCGATGTACGGTCTGGCGATGTCGGCACGTTCGCGGCCAATTCAGTTGGATTTGCGTTATCCCCGTCGTCGGTCCAGTTCTTTGATGGCAATCAAAACTGGCAGTCAAACTATGATGCAGAGCTGACCGAGTTGTTGAAAAAAAATCTGAAGGCGCAAGAGGTTGTCGTCTTTGATCATACTGTCCGCGTAGATGATCCTGATGCGGATCGTAAACCCGCGCGCAATGTTCACAGCGACTACAGCCAAAGCGGCGCAGAACAGCGTCTGGTGGATATCCTGGGGGCAGAAACAGCCTCCGACTGGGCTGCAGGGCACTATGCCTTTGTCAATGTGTGGCGCCCAATAGGAGACCCGATCAACACTGCGCCTTTGGGATTTGTGAGGCCTGACAGCGTGGCAGAGGAAGATTGGATCCATCTTGACCTGATCTACCCGGATCGCAGGGGGCAAATCATGGGTCTGGCTGCGAACCCGAACCATCACTGGATCTATCTTTCGAAGATGACACCTGATGAGGTCGCGTACTTCAACATCTTCGACAACAAAGGTCGGCCATCCATCGCCCACAGTGCCTTGGACTTGGTCGAAGACCCAACCATCAATACCGTGCGCAAAAGTATCGAAAGCCGTACTTTGGTTCGATACTCATCCCGCCCCACGACCTGACAACACCTAGAAAGGGATCACAATGACCAAGACAATACTCATCACTGGCGCAACGGATGGCATTGGTCTGCTGACCGCGACAATGTTGGCAGGGCAGGGGCACACCGTTTTGTTGCATGGCCGAAGCGCGCAAAAGCTGGAAGCGGCAGCGCAAGAGATAGGTGGAGAGACACAAAGCTATATCGCTGACTTGTCCCGCATTGCGGATGTTCGGAAGATGGCTGAAGACCTTCGCAAGGACCATGACCAGATCGATGTCGTCATCAACAATGCTGGTGTTTTGAAAACCAAAGACACGAGGACAGCGGATGGATATGACGTGCGTTTCATGGTCAACACCTTCGCGCCCTATGTGTTAACCCGCGCGTTGTTGCCAAACGTTCCAAGCGGTGGGCGGATCGTGAACCTGTCCTCAGCCGCGCAAGCACCGGTCGATTTGGACGCTATGAATGGGCGTAAACAGCTCGATGACATGGGCGCCTATGCGCAAAGCAAACTGGCCATCACCATATGGTCACGTGAACTGGCCAAGGAACTGCCGGACGGCCCTGTGGTTGTCGCCGTGAACCCCGGTTCGCTGTTGGCCTCGAAGATGGTCAAAGAAGGGTTTGGCGTGGCCGGTAGCGATCTGAAAATCGGAGCCGACATCCTGTGCGAAGCAGCATTGGGCGCGTCGTTTGCAGATGCCACGGGCCGTTACTTCGACAATGACAGCCAACAGTTTGCGCAACCCCATTCCGCAGCGCTGGATGCCGGTCACAGTGCAAGCGTGATGCGGGGCATCGATGACATCGTGACAAAGTTGACCTAGCTCACAACTTAAAGAAACACCTAGAAAGCAAATAGTTATGGATACCACTTCCCTTGAACGCGCCCGCGCGGTGGGCCGCCCTTCGCGTGACGCCATGTTGCAACGCGACATATCGGTTCGTCACTTCTGGAACAACAATCGCGTCTTGTTCGAGGCGGCTTGGGCCGAATGGGAGCAAAGCTCGCTTGATCAAAACCTGATCCTCGACGCGTCGCTGTTTAATGCCCCACTGCGCCAAGCGGTTGACGCATCATGGGATGATCCCACCTCGGAAGGCGCGGTCAAAAACTTGTGGAAAGAAGTATTCCCCGGCGTGTACGAAGCGCAGTTTTTCGATCCTGAGAAAATCTCTGTGCTGCGTAATTACATGGCGCAGGTCGCAGATGCTGGAATCCCACTTCGTCCGCCTTACGGCATCTCTTTGAACCGAGGCGGTGCGATGTTGGACCCCCGATCCGAAGGGTATCTGGCCGCGCCAAATTTCCAGAGCTTCTACAGTGATCTGATGGACCGTTATATGCGCCCGATCTCCCGGCTCTTGTTCCCGGACGTTATGGGGTATGACTCTCAAACTTTCGGCTTTTCCATTCAGTGGCAGGCAGATGCGGACACGTCCTTGCGGGCTCATACAGATGCGTCATCGGTGACGTTGAACATCAACCTGAATTTGCCGGGCGAAGATTTCTCCGGCTCCGGCGTGCGGTTTTTTGATCGTGAATCGCGGCGGGTGAGTGAGCTGACATTCGCGCCCGGCACGGCTTTGATCCATCACGGCAGCGTGCCACACGAGTCCATGCCAATTACCCAAGGCGAACGGTCGAACTTCGTGTTGTGGCTTTATGGGGATCAGGGACAAGTTCCGAGACAAGGTGCAGCCCCGCAAAAGAGCGACCCGTCGAGCCGTTGGAGCCATACACCCAGCACTAGCGACGGATTTGCGCCATTCTAGTCCGCTGCTGACTGCGGATCGTGTAATGTGAATGCAAAGGGGGCTCTCCATTCATGGAATTTGAATTGGACGCCCCCCGCGCAAGTTCGTTTTTGTGGCCTGGTAGACAATGAAACGTCGGAGTTTTCTGGTTTTGTGAGTACACTCCCACGCGCGTCACAGTGAAACCAAAGATCGGAGCAAGCATGTCACGCGCCACGATAGTCATTGGCGGCGGAATATGTGGGCTTGCGACTGCCTATGCCTTGAGCCTTGAAGGTAACGACGTGACCGTCATTGACGCCGGGCCAATTGATCAACGTGCGTCAACTGCAACTGCTGGGATCATCGGTGGTTCCAGCGTGATCCCGTGGGCCAGTCTGGGGCTTTGGCCACGCATTCCGGCGCATATGCTGAACCGCGACGCGCCGTTGTTCTTCGCGCGCCCTTTGCCACCCAAACTGGGCGCCTTTACCTTTAAGAGCATTGCAGCCAGTCGGTCAAAGCCCAGACTGGATAGTGCGAAAGCGTTGGCAAATCTGGGGCTGCGTGGATGGGATGCTTGGCAGAACTTGTTGGATGGCCTCCCCGACACGCGCGCGCTGTTCTCGCAAAAGGGTTGCTTGTTGTACTACGCCACGCCCGAGCAAATGCAGGCGGAAGCAAGTGGGAATGCTTTGAGAAAAAGTCTCGGCATGCAACTTGCCGACATATCGGAGGCAGAGATGAAACAGGCCTTGCCGCCGCTGTCGCGCTCGGTGGCGGGTGGCACGCTTATCAAGGAGGCTGGGCACGTTACCAACCCGGTCGCGCTTCAGGAACACTTGCGCGCAGCGATCATGGCGCGGGGAGGGACGTTTGTCGCGCAATCCGTGACAGGCATGTCTGTATCCGGAAACCGCATCACAGCGGTCTCAACAATGGATGGTTTATCGTATTCGGCGGATGCAGTCGTGCTTTGTTCTGGTGCTGGCTCCGCCAAACTTGCGGAACAGCTTGGCCATAAGGTTCCAATGATCCCGGCTTGGGGCGCATCTGTGACATTTACCAATCCTTCCGTTGATCTGACCGCTCCACTCTTGATGTTGAGCGACGGCATTGCCGTCACGCCATCAGACGCCGGCTTGCGCGTATCCGGATTGCTGCAAGTTGGGGGGGCGGGCAAAGCGGAAGCTATGATCAGGACGCTGACGCGGAAGGCAAAGGACTTGTTCGGTGCGTTCACCTATTCCGATACCATTGTTCATGCAGGCCCACGACCTCTTATGGCGGATTCTCTGCCGTGTCTGGGAAGAGACCCTAGGGTCGACAATGCCTACCATAACTTTGGGCACGGTCATTGGGGGCTGACGCAGGCGTCGATCTCGGCTCAGGTTGTCAGCGATCTGGTCATGGATCGCGCCACACGCATTGATATCGCGGCTTACGGAGTGGATCGGTTCTAGGCTGCGAATTCGCGGATGACCCGTCCTGCATTCACCGGCATACGTGCGCCGTCGTGCATCGCCATCTGACCGTTCACAAAGACGTGGCAAATGCCCGACGCGTATCGGCGCGGGTTTTTTGCCGTTGCGTTACTGGCGATGTTGGCCTGATCGAATACGCAGACATCTGCATGATGTCCCGGCTTCAACATACCACGCCCCTTGAGCCCGAGCCGGGCAGCAGGGACAGAGGTCAACTTGGCCAGTCCTTCCGCAAGGGTCAGAACACCGCGATCTCGGACGTAATACTGAAGGAACCGTGCAGCCCAGCCATAGCCTGTGAGAGAACCGAGGTGGTCTTTGAGAACACCTTCATTCGCAGTCGCGACAGTGTCAGAAATTACGGCGCATTCGGACTGGCTCAGGCACAGATCCACGTCTTCGTCACGGAAGGATTTTGACGCCCACATGCAGGACATAAGGTCAGAACCTTCTTCCAGAAGGATATCGAGCACCGCGTCATAGGGATGGCAATTGCGCATGCGACCTATCTCTGCAAAGTCCATGCCGACGATGTCTTTGTTGTGTGTGGCATTGAGCAACACGATGTCTGACCATTTCTCGGCCTTGACGATCAACCACATCGGCTGCGGGTTGGCTTTGATCTTTTCGCGGTGTTCCGGATTGGCGAGCCGTTCCAGAACATCGTCAACCGTGCCGGCCTGCGCCCATTTCGGCGAGATTGCCGCCATAAGCGTGTTGTTCCAATCATGCGGGATCACATCAAAGGCGATGTCCGTATCGTGTCGCCGCGCCAGTTCGATCATTTCGAGCGTGTGTTCCATCGCATAATCAGGCGCGCCGAACTTCGGTTGAATATGGCTGATTTGAAGCTTCGCCCCGGATTGACGCGCGGTGGCGATGGCTTCGGCAAACCCCAGATCATATTGTGTGTCGCGATTGCGGACATGGGTGGCATACAGACGTTTGTACTTGGCCGCGACTTCGCACATCGGCACAAGGTGTTCCGGCGCGGCGAGTATGCCGGGAAAATACTCCAGCCCGGAAGAAAAGCCGCCAGCGCCCTCATCCATGCATTGATCCACGAGACGGGCCATGTCTTTTACATCGTCGGCCTCTCCGGGATGAAGCTCCCCGCCCAAGACTGCGCGATGAATGGTGCCGTGACCCACGAAGGCCATCACGTTCACGCCAAGTTCGGTCGCATCCAAAACGTCGAGGTAATCCCCAAAGCCTAACCATGTGTCATGCTTGGCAGCCGCAGTGTACCAAGGTGCTACGCGTTGAATGTCATCCTTGGAATTCACAGGTGCGCAACTGGCACCGCATTGGCCGATAACCTCGGTCGTCACCCCTTGGTGAACCTGACTTTCCGCGCGCCCGTCAGCGATCAGCGTAAAATCTGAGTGGGTGTGCATGTCGATAAAGCCGGGGGATACAACAAGCCCCGACACATCGATGACCGTTTCGGCCTTCTCGGAGTTGATTGTCCCGCTTGGTTCGACCGCAGCAACAAGCCCGCCCTTAAGGGCAACGTCGCCTATGAACCCATCCGCGCCAGTGCCGTCAAACACCTCGCCACCCTTCAGGATCAAGTCATACATCACGCGCGCTCCTACAATGCAGGTCCATACAGCCAATTGGGCAACACAACCGCGATCTCCGGGAAGGCAATCAGGATCAGAAGGCCGATGATATAGGCCAGAATGAACGGAAGCACGGCCACGGAAATGCGTTCAATGGATATCCCGGATATGCGCGCAGCAACCGACAGATTGCCCCCCAAGGGCGGTGTCAAAAACCCAATTTCACAAGTGATCACGGTAAAGATCCCGAACATCACGGGATCAACTCCCAGCGACAGCATCAGAGGCAAAAAGACAGCCGTGAACAGAACGATCTGTGCCAAGCTTTCCATGAACGTGCCGATGAAGATGTAAAAGATTCCGACCATAATCAGGATCAGATACTTGTTGTCGGTGATCGATGTGATGCCTTCTTGCACGGCTGTTGGCACATCATAGAAAGCCGTCAATTGGCCAAAGGCCAGAGTGGGCGCAATGATGATCAGAATGCCCGTCAGCAACGCGGTAAAGCGCAAGGCGTCGATGATCTTTTTCAATGTCAGTTCGCGATAGACGAACAGTCCGACTATAAGCGAATAGAACACAGCCACACCCGCCGCCTCGGACGGTGTGAACGCGCCGCCATAGATACCGCCAAGGATCAGGACCGGTGCGCCGATAGACCATTTGCCATCCCATGCGGCCTTCAGAAATGGGCGCCAGGAAAACGGATCGCCGCTGCCGCCATAGCCTCGGCGGCGCGCGATGATGTACGTTGTGATCATCAACAGCCCGGTGATGATGATGCCGGGCAGTATTCCGGCCAGAAACAGGCGTGGGATCGATGTATCGGAAACAAGCCCGTAGATGATCAGCAGGTTCGAGGGGGGGATCAAACTGCCAAGCGCACCGCCCGCCGCTGTGATCCCGGCCGCAAATGGCACATCGTATCCATCGCGTTTCATCGCCGGCACGGTCACCGAACCGATGGCGGCCGTGGTCGCAGGGCCAGACCCGGACAATGCCGCAAAAAGCATGCAGGCAAAGACCGTCACCAACCCCATAGATCCGCGGTAGGCCCCGACCAGCGTGGTCGCGATGCCGATCATACGGGTCGCCATGCCCCCAACTTCCATCAAGCGGCCCGCAAGCACGAAGAGCGGAATTGTCAGCAACGGGAAGGGCGTCAGGCTGCCGTAACCGGTCTGCGCCAACAAAGTGTAGGGAATGTCGATCATGTAGATGCCGACAGCGGTGGTGATGCCGACCGCAACGAACAGGGGCACACCCATGATCGTGAAGATCACAAAGGTAATTCCGAGAATGGCAAGAGGGCTCATAGATGCGCCTCATCAAGCTCATCGAGGTCGCCGGATTCGTCCAGCTCACCGGGTAAGCCGATCTGGCCATCGCGAAACCAGTTCACATATGTTTGCAACAGTCGCAGCAGCATCCCCACATAACCAAACAGCAATATGGTCTGTGGGTAGAATTGATTGATCCCCAAACTGGGGCTGGTTTCCGTGAAGCGCCAGAAAATATACAGGTAATCCCAGCTGACCCGTATCATGAAGATGCAGAACGCAGCCCAGCAAATATCGGCAAGAAAGATCACGTACTTGCCATAGCGCGGGGGCAGGGACTGCACGGCGACCATGATCCTGATGTGAAACCGTTCGCGCACACATAGCGATGCACCGGAATAGAATGCCCATACCATGGCGATGGCTGCGGTTTCTTCAGTCCAGTGCAGGGCGATTTCGAAAATGTAACGTGCAGCGACCTGACTGATAACTGCGACGGAAATCACCACCAGACAGGTGCAACAAATGGCTTCTTCGACATGGCGTTCAAGCCAACGTAAGGCGCTCATGCCTTGCTCCTGAATTTGGTGAATGGCTTAGGACATCAGGGGGACACATGCGGTATCCCCCTAATTATTGTCGCGTTACTGCGCGGCGGCTTGAATCTTAGCCACCAGGTCCTGGAACTCAGCACCGCGTTTTGCGGCGAATTCGTTCTGAACCTTTTTGCCCGCTTCCACGAAAGCGGCTTTGTCTGGTGTTGTCATCGCCATGCCACCTTCGTCCACCAGCCACTGGCGCACTTCGGCAGTTTCGTTGGCGACTTGCTTGCGCATTTCGATGCCCGCATCCGTTGCTGCGCGCAGGATCTGTTCTCGTTGCTCATCGTTCAACTTTTTCATGAAGTTGTCGGACGCAAACAGCGGCGCCATCGCTACGAAATGCTCCAAGACGACAAGGTGCTTTTCGAATTCATAGAACTTCATGTCACGGATGAAGGACGTGCCGTTGTCACCGCCATCCACAGTGCCGGTTTGCAGCGCTGTCGGTGTTTCGGACCATGCCAGCGGCACAGGGTTTGCGCCAAACGCTTCAAATGTCGCGAGCATGACTTCGTTCTTGGGGACGCGGATTTTCAGACCGTCCATATCCGCCATCGTGTTGATTGGACGCACAGAGTTGAAGAAATCGCGATACAACGCGGGGCCAAAGCTGAGCAGGTGGACCGATGTGTCCTTCTGCAACGTGGTTTTCATGAAGTCACCGACCTCGCCATCGACAACATCTTCAAGGTGCTTTGCGCTTTGGAAGATGTAAGGCAGCACGGTCACATCCATCAGCGACCAGTGCGGTGACACGTTGTTGGAAGTGATAAAGAAGCCGTCAACGGTGCCAAGCTGCATGGCCTTGAAGGCTTCATCTTCAGAACTGATCTGGTTGCAGCAGCGCAGTTTCACGTCGACCGCGCCATTTGTGTATTCTTCTGCTTTGGCTTCAAAGATCTTGCCGAACCGCCCGTAAAGCGACTCTTCCGGCGCACCAAAGCCAAGGTTCATTGTGATGTCAGCCGCAAATGCGCTGGTTGCTGTCACACTGGCCAGTAGGGTCGATGCGACGAATGCTTTCAAGTTAATGGATGTCACTGTTTGTCTCCCGATTTGTTGTCGTTTTTCGGAAGCTTGGCACATGGATATTGCCAAGTATAATATCATGATCAGTATTATTGATAACAAATGGGTATCAAAGGCTATGGATCTTCGGCACTTCCGGTGTTTCGTCGCCGTCGCAGAAGAATTGCACTTCCACAGGGCGGCCAAGCGGTTGGGCGTCGCGCAACCCGCGCTAAGCCGGACGATCA
The DNA here is from genome assembly GCA_964509095.1 of uncultured Rhodobacterales bacterium. Classification (GTDB taxonomy): domain Bacteria; phylum Pseudomonadota; class Alphaproteobacteria; order Rhodobacterales; family Rhodobacteraceae; genus Aliishimia. The sequence goes on along the minus strand of CAZDXI010000015.1, from coordinate 13,424 downwards.
AGAACCTGGAAAACAGTTTGGGTGCCCGCTTGCTTGAGAGGAACAACCGCAATGTCGAGTTGTCAGAGGCCGGGCAATTGTTTCTGCGTGGATGCCGGGACGTATTGGGGCGAACCGAACGCATTGTGGAAGACGCCCGGCGTGTGCATCGCGGGGATATTGGCACGCTACGGATTGGGTACACAGACAACGCAATGAATGGGCGTCTGCCGGGTCTGCTCAAGACGTTTCAAGCAGAACAGCAGGATGTCACGTTGCTGCTGACGCATTCGGTAACGTCCGAACAGCTTGATCATCTGGTCAATGGCAGCATCGATATTGGGCTGGCAACAGGTATCGCAAGTCGGGCAGGGTTCGGAAGCCTGCGGGTTCAAAGTGAACGATTTGTCTGCCTTGTGTACGAAGGTCATCGCCTCGCCTCACGCGCCAGCATCCGCATGTCAGACCTTGCGGAAGAGCCAATGATCCAAGGCAATAAGGAACACTGGCAGCACTTTTATTCCTATGTTGAGCCGTTGTTTCGCAAGGCCGGCTTCGATGCAAAAGTGGTACAAGAGGGCCTGACGACATCGGACATCGTGCGACTGGTGGCGTGTGGCATCGGCATCGCTGTGTTGACAGAGACTGTGTGCGACGGGTTACCCGCAGGGCTGAGGATCATACCATTCGAGGACGTCGAGGCGCGTCTTGAAACGATCGCTGTCTGGCGGACCGATTTGAACAACGTGGCAAAAGACAAATTCATCTCATTTCTGAATGCTTCGATGTGAGGATCATTGTCTTTTGAGTGACGGACGTCGTGAACCGGATCTGACGCTCAAGACTTCGGCCCCGTGTAGACGTTGTAGAAACTGCATCTGAAACAGGACAGAAAACGGCGATCTGCGTGCCTTGGTTTTTCAATCCATGCGTGTTTTCGTGGCGCGCACAATTAACGAATGGTTAACCCAAAATGGTTAATGCTGGCGTGACGGTGATGTTTTGTCGTCCATTTAGCAGAGCCTAAAGGAAGCCGTTAATGCCTGATTTTAAATCATATTTCTGTCTCCCAGTGTGAGACATGCAGCGATCACCTTCAAGATTCGAGAGCGTGAGCGGTTTACGCATAGCTCGCGCATAGGTAGAGTTGGCGCACGACAGCTGATCAGCGTCCACGCGATCTTTCAAAGGATAGCCGGGATGTTCGATTTCAGGCATAGGAAGTACGCTACATGGATACGTTAGAAGTCGCGCCAGTCCCGAAAATTGATTTCCCAGTTATTGGTATTGGGGCGTCGGCCGGCGGGCTTGAAGCCGTGACAACAATGTTCAACAAAGTGCATCCCGACTTGGGCTTGGCATATGTGTTGGTGATGCATCTTGATCCCAACCATGAAAGCCTGATGGTTGAGCTGCTATCGCGCAAAACGCAGGTTGAAGTCCGGCAGATCGCCGATGGCGACGAAGTACAGATCAATTGTCTGCATGTCATTCCACCCGGCTACGGGCTGACATTGGAAGGCAAGACGTTCAAGCTGGAGAAGTTTGAAGAGCCACGCGGTCTGCGCCGCCCGATTGATAGCTTTTTCACTTCAATGGCAGGGGTGCAGGGCGAGAAATGCGCCTGTGTTGTTTTGTCCGGCACCGGCGCGGATGGCACCGCTGGGCTGCGCATTGGTAAAGACCTTGGCGGTGTGATCGCGGTGCAGACACCGGAAGAGGCCCGCTATGACGGAATGCCGTTTTCCGCGATAGCAACCAATCTCATCGATTTCACGCTTCCAGCAGACGAAATCATTCCACGGCTGCGATCCTATTTTGACGGCCATGGGGACCCGGATTGGTCATCGCTGCAGGCCTCTGCGTCAGCGCAGAAAGCCGTCAGTTCGGTCTTTGGAATTCTGCAAGAAACGCATGGCAACGACTTCTCTGGTTACAAGCCGTCCATGCTCCTGCGACGCATGAAGCGCCGCATGCAAGTGCATGGAATTATTGAATTTGAAGCGTATGTCGAGATGCTGGAAGTTGACGAAGGTGAACGTGCGGCTCTGGCGCAAGACTTCCTGATCAATGTGACGTCGTTCTTCCGAGACTGGGAGAAATTCGAACTGCTGCGCAAAACCGTTCTGGTTCCGTTGATCAATGACAAAAGCCCATCTGATGAAGTGCGGATCTGGGTGCCGGGATGTTCCAGCGGACAAGAAGCCTTCACCTTTGCGATGATGGTGGACAAGACCTGCCAGGAGCTGAAGAAAAAGCCTTTGGTTCAGATTTTTGCAACCGACATCGATGAAGAGATGTTGGCGCGCGCTCGGCTTGGGGAATATCTGTTTTCAGAACTTGCCGATCTGCCCAAAGAATACCGTGACAGCTACACGGTTTCGTTCGATGGGCATTTTGAAGTCTCGGCCAAAATCCGGAATATGGTTCGGTTTTCCCATCACAACATCATTCAAGACCCGCCGTTTTCCAAAATTGACCTGATCTCTTGCCGCAACCTTTTGATCTATCTTGGTGAAGATTTGCAGACCGAACTATTCCCGGTGCTGCATTTCAGTCTGAGACCGGGCGGGCACCTGTTCCTTGGGTCATCCGAAAATGTGTCGCGTCAGAACGACCTGTTTACTGTGGTCGATCAAAGTGCCCGCGTGTTCCGGCGTTTGGATGTCGCAAAACGCGTTACTTTGAACATGCCGCTTGGCCGGGTGGGGCGCATCCGGCAAGCCGCGCAGGTGCAGCAGCGCATGGCAGAACATCGTGATTTCCCGGAATTCGCGTCAATCGGTGCCAGCAACGAAGAAGTGTATCAGGAATACGCGCCGCCTTTCGTGCGCGTCACGGGTGATGGCAAGGTCATCGGCAGTTCTGGTGATTTGGGGATGTTCCTTCTGGCGCGCCCGGGCGAGGAGCGGGATCTTTACACCCTACTGCGCGAAGGTGTGCGCGATATCGCAATGTCTCTGCTTGGTGACACCGCTAAGGGCGGCAGTCGCATGGCCGTCGAAGACGTAGAGGTTTACTCGTCTTTTGGCACTGTGAAGACAGATATCGTATCCCACCCGATGCGCGATGGAACCTTTGCCATCGTCTTTGTGGTGCAGGAGCTTCTCAAGCCGACAATCAAAAAATACACGGTCGCACCCGCATCCACGGATAAGCGCGTGTCTGATTTGCAAGAGCAGCTGTCCCGGGCTCAGATCCTGTTGAAAGGCAAGGTTGAAGAAGTTGAAACCGCCAACGAAGAGCTGAAAAGTTCGAACGAAGAAATGATGTCGATGAACGAGGAACTTCAATCGGCGAATGAAGAACTCACAACCGCCAATGAAGAGCTGAAGAACAAAATCGACGAATTGTCTTTGGCGAATGCGGATCTCGACAACTTTATGAACTCTGCTGATCTGGCCATGATTGTGTTGGATCGCTCCCTTCGAATTCGTCACCTGACTGGCGCAACGAGCAAAGCGCTGCCGATCAAGAAGTCGGACATTGGGCGGTTCTTGGTTGAGTTCAATTTGGGCTTCGGGACCATCGACCTTCCACACGAAATCCAAGAGGTTATGCGAACGAAAACCCCGTTCACATTGACCACCGAACCGGATGAAAACGGGAACTCTTTCCTTGTGCAGATTACGCCGTTCTATTTCCGGGATGACGTGGTTGATGGCGCGACCATTACATTGACGGACATCACCACGGAAGTTGCTCTGAGATACGAGTTAGGGGTGAAGACGAACCGCATGCATCTGGCCATGCAGGTCGGGCGTATGGGCCTTGCCGAGATGGATGTGGAAACAGGGATGGTCACGGTGGATGACGTGCTGGGTCAGCATCTGAACTTGAACAAGGTTGGCGCAATCACGTTAGATGAACTGACCACGAACTTGGTCGAAGATGATGTTTCACTGGTAAAAGACAGCCTCCAGCAGGCGATCGACCGGAATGAGGACTACGAGTTCGATTTCCGGGTGCGACGGGACGATGACTCTATCGGTTGGGTGCGAACACGCGGGACCTCGTATCGCGGGCTCGACGGTAAAAACAAAGTCGTGGGGCCAACTCTGGATGTGACCGATGTCATAAACAAGACTGCGCAACGCGAATTGCTCATCCGGGAGATGAGCCACCGGGTGAAGAACCTGTTCGCCGTGATCGGATCGATGATCCAGGTGGCCCCGCAAGGCTATGATGACACAGAACAAATGGCGGGCGGCCTTATGGGCAAGGTTGCAGCCCTTGGGCGTGTGTATGATCTGGCGCGCAAAAAAACCTCGCTGGAAGGGGTGGATATGGAAGGCCTGTTCCAGTCCGTGATTGATCCGCATGTCACGACGCAACGCATCAAACTTGACGGACCACCTTGTAAGGTAAAAGGCAATGCGCTGCATACGCTGACACTGATCACGCATGAATTGACGACCAATGCGTATAAGCACGGAGCGCTTGCGAAGCCGGAAGGCACGGTCAATCTGACGTGGGAAGCCGCGTCGCAGCGACGATTTAATTTCACGTGGACGGAAACCGTGCCGGGTTTTCAAGCCACAGACAACGAAGACGGGTTTGGCACGTCACTCCTGAAAGGGGCGACGGCACAGCTGAACGGTTCGTTCGAAAGAACCTACACCGAGAAAGGCGCAAAAGTGACGTTTACTGTAGATTTGTCAGGGGAGCACTGACGCTTGAATATTATGTCGAAAACACCCGTACTTGCCGGTATGTCGATGCTGGTTTTGGAAGATGAGTTTTTCATTGCGATGGCTTTGGAAGAAACTCTGATTGAGGCGGGGGCCGAAACGGTGATCGTCGCGAAGTCGCTAGATGAAGTAGAGAGTTTGCCGGATCAGAACTTCGGTGCTGCGATATTGGACATTCGTGTTGTGGACGGAACGTCGTTTGAATTGGCAACGGAGTTGCTCGGACACGGGGTGGCTGTGACGTTCCACTCTGGTCACACCAGCCAGTCAGACGTGCAGCATTTTCCGGAAGCTGAGTTTTGTCCCAAACCGGCCTTGCCAAAAGAAGTCGTCAATTCTGTTGTGCGGTCCATTGAGCGTTTGCAACGCTCTCATCAGGCCAGTGTTGCGAACCAGTAGATACCCTGCGGCGATAGCCCGTCCGCGTTTGGTTGGGTCAGCAAAGACTTGTCTGTCTGGTCCAACGGTCTGTCAGGACGCACTGCTGATCCAGATTTCGACGCGTCGATTGATCGACCGGCCTGACACATCCGTGTTGCAAGCCAATGGCGCCAACTCCCCATAACCGCGCACGTCGACGGCAATATTGCCTGCTCCGCTGATGCCCTCCTGACGCAAAGCTGCCGCAACGGTTTCCGCGCGCACGGCAGACAAGCGCGCGTTGTTTGCGAACCCACCGGAACTGTCCGCAAATCCGACAATGGCGACCTGAGCCGGGCCAGAAACATCCGAAAGATAGGACGCAAGACGGCGAATGTCGCTGCGCTCTTTCAGACCCAAATCAGTGGAGCCGCTTGGGAAGCGAATAGTGGTCGACAGGCGATCAAACTTTTCCAGTTCCCCGCGAAGTTCCAGTGCCAGTGATAGTTCTGCGCCTGCATCAAGCTCATTGAACAGGTCGCGCTTGCGGTCAGTTGTATGGGCCTGACGCTCAATGGCCAGATCGACAAACGGCGAGGCTTTGATCGCCGCATCGGCGGCACCTGACGTCACAAACTGCAGGAAATTGCGCGCATCTGCGGAAAGCGCGGATGGGTTGGTGTAAAGATATACGCGGCGCCCCAGCGGGTATTCTTCGGCCTTGATGGCAAAAGGCGTTGCGCGGGACTGGATACCACAAGCTCCAACCAGGCCAATGGCGCGCGCGTCTTGCGTGATCAGATCACCAGAGAACGCCACCGCGTTGCGATCTTGGGCCAGAACACTCAGCATCTCTGCGTCATCCATCACTTGTGCGTCTGCTGCGCGGGTTGCGGAGGTGTTCTGCGCAAACAAGCCTTCGCGCAACAAAATGTCATGGTCAGACCCTTCTTGCGGATACAGCGCAGTGATCGAAGACGACGCGCCACCAAAAGCGGACCAATCCCGCACTTCGCCTGAGTATATCCGCGCCGCGTCGCCAATTGGGATTGAACGCACCGGGTTTTCAGCATTGACCAGCAGACCTGCGGCATCAAAACCGATGACGGTTTCATTTTCCGTTCCGCGCAAATCTCCGAGCCCAAGTTCCGCCATGCGCGCGACATCCGCATCAGACGCTTTGCCAACGCTGACGACAAAATCAACAGTGCCGCTGGCCAACTGAGAAAACGCCTCTGTGTCGCCGAAACTTGCAAATTGTGCGGACGCTCCGCCGCCGTTCCCAAGGAAGCTGGCATAGCCTTCCAACAATGCAGGCATCAGTGTCTGACCCAGAACGTCGCTCCCAGCAAACAAAACTTGGTCAGCAGACGCGGGTGCTTCGGAAGACGCAGGCGTCACGTCTGCTTGCGGTGCGGTGAGAGCAACCTGTTGCACCGCGCTGGCCACTGGCGCTTCAGGACATCCAAGCCCGCTACAGGTCGTTTCGGCCACCGCAAGCCGGACTTCGCCAAGTCCCGGAACCTCAAGAACGAACGATCCATCAACGACGTCACGCAAAATCCCGGTCAGTTTGACAGTGTTGTCAGCCGTCTGCAGTACCACCGGTTCGCCGAACACGTAGGTCACATCGCTGGGGCAGGCGTCGCCTTCGCAGGTGACCATGTCGGCGCGAAGATGAACCTCTCCGATTGCGGTCATCAGTCGGTACTGGCCGTTGTCCAACCCGATAATCTCGCCCTCTAGCCGCATCGTTCCGTCTTCGGTTTGCAAAGTGACGAGGCCAGCCGCGTGTGCTGTCGTGTTGGTTAGCAAAAGCAGGGCAGTACCAAAGGCAAAGCGGTGAAAAAGACGGTCAATCTGCATGTGATGGCCCCGGATGGCGTGGATCTCGCGCGGCATAATCTGCGCGGCGCTATGTGGAGGGCACGCCCTCCACTCAGTCGCGTTTTAAGATTGGGTCTTGTTAAAGTCGGTGAGCATGTTCACCGCTTTGTTCATCTCCACCAGAAAGACGCTCGCGCCCGCTCTGAATACGGAAAGATCATTCAGGCCAAGACTGCCTCCGGTCACGATGGTTTGTGGCACGTAGCTGATCTTGGACCATTCATCATTGGCAATGGCCAGCTGTGCGGCGATCTCTTCGGTCGGTGGCTTGGGGACACCTGCGACGGGCAGGCCTTCGATAAACGCGCCAAGTGAGCGTTCAAACAGTTTCAACGTCGCTTGCAGTTCGGGCAGTGTCTCATCCAACTGGTAGCCGCCAGCGGCCAAGCACACTTCTTTGGCCAATTTCTGGGACAGCATGCGTTGACGTCCGTAAAGGTCGATGAGCAGGGCGTTCCCAAACCCGTCGCCCTGCAGCTCTTCAGCATAAACCGACCGCATCCGGGCAACCATATCGTTCGCGCGGGCGCGGACTTCGACTGTCAGACCGTTGGCAAGTTCGTAATCCTCTTCGGTCACAAATTCACCACCAAGGATCTGTTCATACAAACCCTTCAGTGGCACCCAAAGCAGGTTCACCTGGCTCCATGCTTTCAGCAACGACGGGCTTTCTTCCGCAAACAGGACAAGGTCCGCATCACCGCGCTTCAGACCCACATGGGTTTTGTGAAACAACTCAACGGCTGACTTCAAATCGTCCAGACTGTCGAAGGTGTCCACTTGGGACCGGGCATAGCAGAACTGGGAGGCCATACGTTCGGCCAGCATACGCTGCCGTCCGCCAAGGTTAATGTGGATCGCAACCGTTTCCGCGTTCACAGGAACTTCCTGCGCTTGAGCAGGCGTTGGAGCAGTCGCAAAGCTGGCAAATGCGCCAACGGCGATCGTGCAGGTCAAAGTCTTCAAATATGAGGTAACAGACATCGTAAGGTTTCCCTTGTTCGCTTAGCACACCGGAAAAAAGAAATGAGGCCCTTTGCCCCCAATTGGGCGTGATAGTGAGAGACGCGCCCAGAGGGTTGCAACCAAATTTCTGTGGACAACCTGTGAGTAACTCATGAGCTTTGCAGGTTTATTGCTGTGATCGTGTTTGTGCCGCTTTTTTAGACACGTTTTCCGGTTTACATTCCGGCCTTCAGCAATACACCTTTTGTGCTTGCAAGGGTTGTTCTGAGTGATGTTTGAGGGGCGAGGGTGCGCTATGAATTTTCGAAAGATGCGCAATTTTCTGGGGGTTTTGTCATGGTTTGCTCTCGCGAACGTGGCCGTCGCGCAGGATGTGCTGACCGAATTTGACCCCGAACGCTCGGTCGAATTGCGTGCGGTAAATGGCGCAACACAAGTCATCGGTGAATTGCGCGCGATTGAAGATGGCTTTTTCATTGTCCGCACTGAATTGGGCGACCTGCGCATCGCAACTGATTCCGTGACCTGTGAAGGGCCGGGGTGCCCGGCGAAATCCGATGGCAGCGGTTTTGCAATTCATGTGTCAAACGACATTGAACCACGTTTGGTTGCCGAAGCCCTGCGCGCCTATGCCAACACGACAGGAGCCAATCTGGAAGTTCTGGATACCGGCGATCTGGGCCAACAAAACGTGCGCCTGACTAATTCGGATGGCGTGAACAGCACTGATATCTCGTTCTTTAACGGAGAGTCTGGTTTCCTTGCGCTGGCATCCGGGCAAGCGCAGATCAGCGTGCAATCACAACCGATTTCGGATGAAGCCGGGATCGTTGTGTCTGGCCCTGCGCTTGATGCGCTCATCGCGCCGCAAAACCAAACTGTAATCGCGCAGGACGCGGTTGTTGTTGCCGTCAATCCACGCAACCCTGTTCGCAACCTGTCGCGCGCAGAGATCGGCCAAGTGTTCTCTGGCGAGATTTCCAACTGGCTGGAACTTGGCGGGGGCAATGTGCCGATCTCTGTTTACGGAGTAAGCGGGGAACATGCGCTCAGCGGTGATTTTGCCAGCTACTTTCTAAATGACGCCTCTCAGATCGTGCAGACGGCGTCGCTGTTTGACACCAACGCCTCTGTGGCGGAGGCTGTGCGGGACGATATTGGCGGGATCGGCTTTTTGTCTCGCGCCGAGGCAGAGGCCACGAAATCGGTGGCGATCCGCGAAAACTGTGGCCTGCTGACCCGTCCTGATGCTTTCACGATCAAAACCGATGGCTATCCGCTGTCGCGTCCGATCTATGCCTACCGTCGGCCAAGCGATATGGATCCGAACGCGGAAGCCATTTACCAATGGCTGACAAGTGCAAACGCTGAAACAGCGATCCGCCGTGCGGGTTTTGCAGATCAGGGCCTTGACCGGGTTAACCTTGAAGATATGGGCATGATGCTGATCCATTCAGCCGCCGTGGAAACCGATTTCAGCCTTGCTCAGTATTCCCGGATGTTGCGTGAATTACGCGATGCGGAACGTCTTAGCATCTCTTTCCGTTTTGAAACGGGGGCCACTGAGCTTGATGAGGAATCCAAGGGTCAGCTTGCCCGGTTGGGCGCACGCATGGAAGCTGGCGAGTTTGCAGGGCTTGAGTTGTTGATTGTCGGATTCGCGGATTCGTCCGGACCCTCCGCGCTCAACACCGAAATTGCCGACGGGCGCGCACGGGCCGTGCGAGATATCCTCGTGGATGCGGTGAGTTCCGACGTCACATCGCGACTGCGTCTGCGCCCGGTCAGCTATGGCGAATTGCTGCCATTGGCGTGCAATGACGACGAAGCTGGGCGTTCCAACAACCGCCGGGTGGAAATCTGGGTCCGCCGATTGGGTGCGCGGACCAACTGATCTTGGGACTTGGCCGACCCTTGCCGATGGGGATTTGCCAGATGCAATCTCCGCGTGCTAGCGTTTCAATCATTGCGAGAGTTGTCATTTAGAACCGCACGCATTGAGGCATAGATCGGGCTTCCAGACATCGGGAGGAAGCTGGATGACCAAACTGACCGTAAACGGAGACATGATCGAACTGGATGCCGAGGAGTCGATGCCGCTCCTGTGGGCGATCCGGGACATCGTTGGAATGACCGGAACCAAGTATGGCTGCGGCGTCGGCTTGTGCGGAGCCTGTACCGTGCATGTGAACGGCAAGGCTGTGCGATCCTGTCAGGTGACCATCGGTGAAAGTGCCGATGCCGACATCACCACCATCGAAGGGCTTCACCCCGAAGGCGATCACCGCGTGCAACAAGCTTGGCGCGATCTGAACGTGCCACAATGCGGGTTCTGTCAGTCCGGTCAGATTATGCAGGCGGCGGCGCTGCTTGCGGACAATCCAAAGCCGAGTGACGACGAGATTCTAAATGCCATGTCCGGCAATGTCTGCCGCTGCGGGTGCTATCAACGCATCGTCGAAGCGGTGCGCGTTGCGAGCACGGGGAGCTAAGCCATGTTGAAATATCTTGAAAAAGCTGTGGTTGAGACGACCCTGATCCGTAAACCCACATCCCGGCGCGCCTTCCTTGGTGGAAGTGCTGCCTTTGCGCTTGCGGCCTATGCCGTGCCCGCTGATGCCTTCCCACGCTGGCCCACGGGCGGGGAGTCCATGCCCAACGGATTGGTTGAGGATCCAATGGTGTTTGTTTCCATCGACACCGACGGGACGGTCACGCTGGTCGCACACCGCTCTGAAATGGGCACGGGATCGCGCACCAGCCTGCCGATGATTATGGCCGACGAAATGGAAGCCGATTGGGACCGGGTGAAGATCATCCAAGCCGAAGGGGACGAGCCGAAATACGGCAATCAGGATACCGATGGCTCCCGGTCATTGCGCCACCACATCCAGATGGCCCGCAAAATTGGCGGCTCGGTGCGACACATGATGCAGCTTGCTGCGGCCGAAACATGGGGCGTTGATCCGGGGCAGGTCGTGGTCGAAAACCATCAGGCCCGCGCGGGCAACAACGTCGCTGATTTCGGTGAACTTGCTGAAGCCGCCATGGCGCTGCCGGTCCCGACACATGAGGAGATCACCTACAAGACCGAGGACGAGTTCCGCTATATCGGCAAGGGCAAAGTCCAGATCACCGACATCCACGACATCACCACTGGCAAGGCGCAGTACGGCGCGGACGTCATGCTGCCGGGGATGAAATTTGCGGTGGTCGCACGCCCGCCGGTCGTGGGCGGAAAAGCTGTCAGCTTCAACAAGGATGCAGCCTTGGCTGTGCCCGGCGTCGAAAGCGTGCACGAATTGCCATACTCCATCATGCCCGCGAAGTTCGCGCCTTTGGGCGGCATCGCGGTTGTGGCGACAAATACCTATGCCGCGCTGGAAGGGCGCGAGGCGTTGGATGTTACATGGGAGAACGGCCCGCATGGCGGCTACAACACCGAAAGCTATATGGCCGAGATGGTTGCGGAAGCCGAAAAGCCCGGCAAAGTCTTGCGCGAACAGGGCGACCCGGATGCCGCTTTTGCGGGCGCGGCCAAGGTCGTAACGCAGACCTACACGCAGGACCACATGGCGCACATCCCAATGGAACCGCCTGTGGCGATTGCCTCACTGGCCGATGGCAAGTTGGAGGTTTGGGCCCCGGTGCAAAGCCCCTATGCCACACGCACCGACACGGCAGAGGCGCTTGGCATGGATCCTGCCGATGTGCGGGTGAATGTGACCCTTTTGGGTGGCGGGTTCGGACGAAAGTCCAAGGCGGATTTTGTGACCGAAGCGGCGCTGTTGTCCAAAGAAGTTGGCGCGCCGGTCCGCGTGCAATGGACCCGCGAAGATGACGTGCGGCACTCGTTCTATCACACGGCGAGTGCAGAGCGGATCGAGGCGGCCATCGACGCGGACGGTAAGGTCACCGGCTGGCGGCACAATTCAACGGCGCCGTCGATCCTGTCCACCTTTGCGCCGGATGGTGGGAACCAGTTCTTTATCGAAACCGGCATGGGCCATGTGGATATGCCGTTTGATATCCCTAACGTGCGCTGTGACAACGGCAAGGCGCTGGCCCATACGCGCATTGGCTGGTTCCGCGCGGTGTCCAACATTCCGCGCGCTTGGGCGATTGGCTCCTTTGTGGGCGAGTTGGCGCTGGAACTGGAACGCGATGATTTGCAGATGTGGATGGACCTGATCGGGTCCCCCCGCACAGTTGATCCAGCGGCAGAGGGCTACCCGGAGGACTTCTGGGATTACGGCGAGCAATACGCCGAATTTCCGATTGAAACCGGGCGCTTGGCGAATGTTCTGCAAGTCGCGGCGGACGGGATCGGCTATGGTAAATCACTGCCGGAAGGCGAGGGCATCGGCCTCGCCGTGCATCGGTCCTTCGTGTCTTATGTGGGCTGTGCCGCACATGTGAAGATCGTGGATGGCCAGATCACCGTGCCGGAAATGCACATGGCCATTGATTGCGGCTTTGCGGCCAACCCCGAACGCATCGAAAGCCAGATGCAGGGCGCGGCGGTGATGGGTATGACAACGGCGCTGCATTCTGGGATCACCTTCGCCGATGGTGCGGTGGAGCAGTCGAACTTCAACGACTACGACGTCGTGCGTTCGGACAATTACCCGCGCAATGTGGTCACGCATATTATCCCGCACGGGTTCGACGTGCATCCCACTGGTGTCGGGGAGCCCGGTGTGCCGCCTGTGGCACCTGCCATCGCCAACGCGCTATTCCACGCCACTGGGCAGCGCAAGCGGCATATGCCGATGGGGGTCGACGTCTAAGTTTGAAATAACCACTCACGAAGAGCGGGCCTGCCGGTCACATGGATCGGCAGGCCCAGTAAGACTTAGTCGTATGCCGCATCCACGATGAATTCGACCTTCAGGATGTCGCGCGCCAGTTTGGCTTCCCCGCAGGCGCGGGCCGGGGCGTGACCGCTCGGCACCCAGTCATTCCAGACCTCGTTCAAACCAGCAAAGTCTTTCATATCCGCCAGCCAGATCGTCACGCGCAGCATCTTTTCGCGGCTCGATCCTGCTTGGATCAGAAGCGCGTCGATCTTGTCGAGGCAGCCGCGCACCTGGTCCTGGATCGTCTCTCCTTCGCAGACTTGTCCTGTCAGGTAGGCAACGCCATTGTGTTTAACGATTTTTGACGACCGCTCGCCAGTGTCTATCCGTTCGATCATGCAAGTCTTCCTTTTCGCGTTGCGTTGCCGCTTTGTGGGCCGGACTGGCCTGTAAGGTCAATGCACCCGGCCATATGGACTTTGTGTGAAAATTCGTCAGGGTGGCGCGAAACGCGACAGGCGGAGCAAACACATGATGCGGATCGACAATCTTCAATACGCCAACTGGTCCGAAAAGATCTTTCGCCAGATGCGCGAGGGTCGGGTGGACGCGGTGCATGTCACCATCGCTTATCATGAGAGCTTCCGTGAAACCGTGCTGAACTTCGAACAGTGGAACCGCTGGTTCGAACAATACCCCGACCTGATCATGAAAGGTCTGTGGGCCGAAGACGTGCAAACGG
>CAZDXI010000014.1:0-23962 GCA_964509095.1 uncultured Rhodobacterales bacterium | reverse complement strand
TCACAGTGCCCGGAATCGCAAAGCTCAGCATCGTGCCAAATTCAAACGCGTTCTTTCCCGCGAAGTTCTGCCGGGTGAGCAGATACGCGGTAACCAGACCCACAATCGCGGTCAATGGCGCCGCAATCCCGGCTATCGTGATCGTGGTCCAGAAACTATCCCAAGCGGCACCGGTCCAACGGATGCCTTCTTCCTCAAACCGCACCGAAAACGCAGTCACATAATGCTTGAAGGTCAATGTGTTGTTCACGCCCCACAGCTCCACGACGCTGCCATAGACGATCATCGCATAGACCGTGATCGTGAACAGCGCCCATCCCAGCGCAATCGCCAGCACCGGGATCGACAGGCCAGTGGGCATCAACGGATGCACACCAGCGTCGCCCTTGCCCGTGACAGTCGTATAGCTCTTTTTGCCAAGCCAGACGCGCTGCGCATAAAAGGCCGACAGGGTGAAGAACAGCAACACCATCGCCAGTACAGCCGCCCTGCCCTGATCGTATTGCGCGCCCACGATGGCAAAGAAAATCTCTGTGCTGAGCACATCGAAATTGCCGCCCAGCACCAGCGGGTTGCCAAAATCGGCCATGCTTTCGATGAAGCCCAGCAGGAACGCGTTCGCCAGACCCGGTCGCATCAGCGGCAGCGACACCGTGCGGAACGTCTGCCACTTGTTGGCGCGCAAGGTCTGGGCGGCTTCTTCCATCGACGGGGACACCCCTTCGACCACGCCAATCAGCACCAGAAACGCAATCGGCGTGAATGCCAGCGTCTGCGCGATCAGCACGCCCGGCATTCCATACAGCCACCGCGTCGGCTGGACGCCAAACAGATCGGCAAAAAACACCGTCACAGACCCCGACAGCCCAAACAACAGGATCAGCGCCAGCCCTATGACAAAGGGCGGTGTGATAATCGGCAGCACGGTCAGCGCGCGCAACGCCCGCTTTTGGCGGAACCCCGAACGTGTGACAACCAGCGCAAAGCACAGGCCCAGCACCGTCGTGATGAAGCCAACAAGCACAGCAAGGAACAGTGAATTCCACGCGGCCCCGCATTTCGCGCCCCAGAAACACCCAAGCCCCCACAACCGGTCGTCAAAGAACTTCGCCGCGAACACCGACAGGGAATAGGCCCCGTCCTCCGTCACGAAGGCCGCAAACAGCATCTTGGCGATGGGAAAGAACACGAACGCGGTAACAATGGTGATCACGCCGCCAATGGCGCTGACCACGAAGACGTCTCCGTTAATCGCACCTCTTGCCGCGATGCCTTGGGTCAGCAGGAACAGGAAGCTCGCCGCGCAGATCATCGCGCCGTAGCCCATGCCAAATTGTCGGATCTTAAGGTCTCCGAACAACGCCTCTTGCCAGTCGAAATTGAAGCCTCTAATGCCGATGGAAAAGCCCTGTGCAATCAACCATCCAAAACCAAGCGCGCCCGCAAGGATCAGAACTTTCGCATAGATAGGGTCTGCTTTCGTCCGCCTCAACACCAGTAAAGGCAGCGTCAGCGGAATCAGCAGCGGGGCCAGCCACAGCTTTTCCCCCTGCCCGATCAGGAACGCCGCCGGGGCGAAATCCTCATCAAACGGGTAGCCGCCCAGCAGCCATTCAAACGACCACAAGCCGTCCTCAACCATGTACCATGGCAGCAGGCAGAACCCGACCCACCCGGCAATGATCCAGAAGATCAGAACCGGAGGGGTCGTTTTTTCAGTGTCGCTTTTCACTTATTGCGGCAGGACAGAGACCTCTTCGTCCCACTTCTGCAGCAGCCGCTTGCGCTCGTCCGACGAACCATACTTCTTGAAGTCATAGTTGATCAGCTTGATCTGGCTCATATCCGGCGCGCTTTCGGACGTTTTCGCGCCCGTGTTGGACGGCACCTGGAACGCGTTGACCTCCAACGCAAGGTTCTGCGCCTCGGCGCTCAGCGCCCAGTCATAGAACTTCTTGGCTTCGTCTTCGTTGCGTGCGCCATCGATGATCGACATGGAGCCGATTTCGTACCCTGTGCCTTCACACGGTGCGACCACCTTGATCGGGAACCCGGACACCGCCTGTTTCACCGCGTCGTGCATGAACACGATCCCGATGGTGTTTTCACCGCGACCCGCCGCCTTGATCGGCGCAGAGCCGGACTTGGTGTACTGGTTAACATTGACGTGCAGGCCCTTCATGAACTCAAAGCCTTTGTCTTCCCCGAAGATCTGCACCATGGAGGCCAGCGTCGTGTACGCGGTCCCGGACGAATTCGGGTTCGCCATTTGCACGTGGCCTTTGTATTCCGGCTTCAACAAGTCTTCCCAGCACGCCGGTTCAGCCAGATTGTTCGCCTTGAGCAGGTCCGCGTTATAGCCGTACCCAAGTGCGCCAGAATAAATCCCGATGGTCTTGTTGCCAGCACTTTCCGCCTGATTGATCGCCCAACCGTGCAGTTGGTCTCTCATGGGCGACATGTATTCCATCGTAAGGCCTTCTTCCGCGGCCTGCAGATGCGGGTCACCCGTGCCGCCCCACCAGACATCGCCCTTTGGGTTCGCACTTTCCGCGCGAATCTGGGCAAAGGTCTCTCCGCTGGACTTGCGGGTCATGTTTACATCAATGCCAGTCGCGTCCTCAAAACTGCGGGCCATCAACTGGCACCAGTCTTCTTGTGCAGAACAATAGAGCGTCAGCTTGTCCGCCTGCGCAGCACCCATTGATGCAGCAAAGGCAATCACGGACCCGGCCAGTGTTGTCGTCAATTTCTTCATGGTTATCCTCCCGTTGGTAATAAATTCTCCGGTTTTCCCGGTATTATCTGGAAGGCTCACACCGCTGGGTTGTGTATGCAACACATTAATTCAACGGATGCGGAAAACGTGCAGTAAATTGCAATACGTCAACCGGACGATCCGTCAAAATCCTGCAACAATCCTCTGGTTCCATCGGTCAGAAATTGATCTGACCGGATCAGCGAAGCGGGGTAATCCGGGTCTCCGATCAACCGACCGGTGCTGAAATCAGGCTCTAACGCCTTCAGTTTATCCAGTGCTTTGGACAACCCGTCCTGATCGCCCTGCCTTGCGCACAGAATAACCATCAGCCTCAGCGTGGGTCGGAATGTCGGGGCAAGTGCGTGTGCGCGGCGTAGATCGCGCAGCGCCTCATCATAGGCGCCGGACATCGCCGACGTTGTGCCCATCTGCAAATCCCACCAGAATTTCAGCGGCCCCGGACCCAACAGGGCGCTCGCCCGTCGGGCGCTGTCATAGGCGCTTTGATAGTCTTGCAGATACAACTGTGAAGCCGACTTCACCCACCATGCAAACGGGTTCGCCGCGTTCAGATTGATCGCTTGTGCGGCGAGTTCCTCGCTTAAATCGAAGTTCCGATCCAGGATCAGCGACGTATTCGCCAGCGTGGCCAGCACAGCCGCATTGGTCGGCTCCCGGTCCATCGCGAGACCCCAGAAATGCTGGGCTTCTTCGCGCAAGCGCTCTTCATCGACCTCATAGCGTTCCGCCCATTGGATCGACCTCAGATGCGCGCGCATCGCAAAAACCAGCCCGTTCCTTGGGTCGTGCTCGGCGGCGCTTTCCAACAATTGATCGGCGGCAATCGACCCTTCTTCGGTCATCGAAAACAGCCTGTTCAGCGCCAGATGAACCAGCGCGCCCGAAGCCGCCTGCCCCGGACTGTTGCGGGCGCGAATGGAAAAATGCGTGCTCAGCGCATCAAGCATCTGGTTGCCCAGCCGCAGCAAATCCGTCGAATCCGTGGGCAGTACCCCTTGCAGGAATGTCTGCTGTGTGTCCGACCAGATCAACGATCCGCTGCGCCCATCTTCGGCGCTGACCCGCACCCCGATGACCCGGTCTCCCATCGTAAAACTGCGCACCCGGATGCTTACATCACAAGGGTTGGACGCGGTCTTGCTGCCGCTCGGGAAACTGGTGATATCGGCGATCAGCATTTCCCTTAACGTGCAGCTCAGACTGTCGACAATGAAGTCCTCCACCGCGCGCAGCGCCGGATCATCCGGCCCCTCGCAATACACATTCAGCTTCAGCGGTGGTCGTTCCTGTGCCTGTGTCACGGGGCGCCCAAGGTTGGGTGTCGCAATTCCTTCTAATTCATGTTCGCTGCGCTTTGACCTTTCAACGGTCATCCAATCTTCGAATTCCGGATCGGTCACATCAATTCCCTGTAGGAATTGCCCCTCATTCGGATCATCAATCACGCGCACACATGTTTGATCCAGCGCGACGGTGCTGCGGTCCGAATACAGCGCGGCTTTCAGGGGTCCAAAACTGCGTCGAATCTCGGACAGACACTGGCGCAACGACGCCGCTCCGTGTTCTTTGCCCCGGTCGCTCCACAGCTTGTCTTGCAGCCAAATTCTTGTACATTTGTAATGGCTTGCCAAAGCCAAAAGGGCGAGCAATCCGCAAGTCTTAGCGCCGCGTGGCGTGCAGTCCTTGCCCTCGGCATCAAACACCCGGAATGTGCCGCAGACATGCAGCGTCAGTTCCCCGCCTGACTGTCCTCCAGAGAGGTCCATAATGAACTCATTTCAAAGACATCCCGCCGGAGAGTGGTCCAGCGTGAAAGTTTCGTGAAAAAACTGGCTACATAAACACAGAAGTTGTCCCAACGTCAAATTACTTAACACAATAAGCTTGTAACACTCAACGCATATAAGGGGATGGGGATCATGACACTCGCGGGTGCAAATACAGGTGCCAATACCGGCGCCAATACGGGGGCGAATACTGGCGCCAATACAGGCGCGAACACGGGCGCCAATACAGGGGCAAATACGGGGGCGAACACTTCGCTTCTGATGCCCGGTGGGAACGCGTCTCCTGGCCTCAGCCACAGTCTTGCGATGGCACATGATGCCATTCGGGGCGATTGGAACGGCACCACAGACTCAGTGGTCAGTGACTCCCGATTGGGTGGGGGCCAACCGTTCTATCTGTCCGCCGGGGGCCGTATGAAAAACGCGGTTATGGACGTGCTTCAGCATGTGTCCGTAACTTCTGCGACGCCCGGTGACGATGTCGCCCTGACCGTCGCGCGCCAGCCGATGATCTCGCTTCATCGCCCGCATGTGGATTTGCTCAAGGCCCAGCTTGTGCACCTGCGCAGCTACGCCGATCTGCGCTATGATCGGATCACCGAAATCAACATCCAGATGACCGATCTGCTGTCGTTTTTCGGGACGCCCTGCATGCTGGATCTGAGTGGGCGGAAATACGCTCTTGAGCTGGCCTCAGTCGGGCTTGAGCTCGCCGGTTGGGTCTCCAGCGCGATGAAGACCCGCATTCCGACGATCCGACCTATCGACATCGAACCTCGGGTTTTGCCGATCATCCAAACGCCATCACATTCGACGTTCCCGTCTGGACATGCCGTGGAATCTTTCACCGTGGCAACGCTTCTGGGCAAAATGTTCCCAGACTCTGCGACGCTTCTGGATCGGATGGCCGCGCGCATCTCGACCAACCGCATTGTTGCGGGCGTGCATGTGCCGATCGACAACGTCGCGGGATGTGCAACCGGCCGCCTTCTGGGCGCTGCCATCGCCGAGATCGCAAAGACCGGCAAGCTGACCCGGACCAAGGACGACATCCAAGCGGTGTACAACCCGAACACAGGGCTACCTGTCGGGGACATCGATGCCATCCTCGCAACCCCTGCGCTCAACCCGGACTTCACCTATCGCAGCGTTGATGCCGGCGATGTCAATGGCCTGACTTTGCGCAAAACCACCCGCAGCAAGGCCGACGCCCCTGCCCCGACACTTCAGGCTTTGTGGACCGCAGCAATGGACGAAGACAAACGCCACATTCACCGTGCAGCGGGCGGGGCGTGATCGATGACCCTCAACTGGACCAAAGACCCCGCGGGTGAGGTCGCGCCGTTTATCACCTATGCCAAGACCTTCCTGACGCCCTCTGAGGGTGCTGTGGACGAGGTGGTGATTGACGGCCATCCTGTGCCCCTGCCCTCCGGCGTTGCAAATCCGGACTATGTGCCGGACGCATCGCTGACCTCAGATCTCGTGCGTCAGGCCCTGGGCACTGGGACGCGCCTGCCCTTGTCAAACGCCGCTCAGAAACCCGTGTTCACGGTTATCATCGATGATGGTGCCAACCCCTTTCACAGCGTGTTTCGATATGGTTCGGACCAGACCCGTGTGATCGCCTGCTGGCAGCAGGGTCACGCCAGCCCCGGTCCGTTGGACCCGTCCCTGCCCTTTGGTCGCGAAATCCTTCGAACCGAGATCGAAGACCAACTGCGCGCAATCAATTCCGGTACGTCGGAAGAAGACGCACTTCGGCAGTCTGGGCTGATAGAGACTGCATCCACCGCCCGGTCCGTGCAGTTTCTGACCCACGGCACACATGGGATGCACACAGCCGACATTGCAGCCGGTCGGCATGTGTCGGATCAGGACGCAGAGCTTTACCCCATCATCCTCGTCAACGTGCCTCCGCGTCGCTCAATCGGCACCTCGGGCGTGCATCTACCCAGCTTTGTGATCCCGGCCATCCGTCGGGCCTTGCACTGGATCGATGCGCTTTGGGCGCAGCAAGGCGGTACGGATCCGGCGGATCAATGGGAGGTCGTCTTCAATCTGTCCTTTGGTCAGGCCGCAGGCCCCAAGGACGGAACGGAACGCTTTGAAAAGCTCCTCTCTGACATCCTCAATGCTCGGGTCTCGGCTGGATTTCCGCGCCCCAACATCGTGATGCCCGTCGGCAACGACAACCTGTTGCGTAGCCACGTGGAGGCCCCGGTGTCCGATGCAACGGACTTCGCAGTACAGATCCCGCCCGGGGACCACACACCTTCGGTGATCGAATTCTGGACACAGGCTTTGCCTGACCCGGATTGGCCACTTTTCGCAGCGTTAGGGCCTCAATACACCCAACTCGACATGTCCGTTCCCGCAGGCGCCGCCGACGCCTACAAGGCAACGATCACCTACGACGCCTCCCCAATCGGTATGGCCTTTGCCCGGCGGCATCAGACCCCAGATGGTGCGTTTCGCTTCCAATACGTGTTCATCCTGAACGCGACAGAGACTTCGAACTCTGTGCCCGAAGTGACCTCCCGGCCCGGTGCCTGGACGGTGTCTCTGTCGCCCACTGTCGTTGGCACGCCGGTGCATGTGTCCGGGGATGTCGAGGTCGATCAATCCATTGGATCGGGTGATGCGATTGCGCGTCGGGCCTACTTTATCGATCCCGTCGATATCCGCTATGACGACGCGGGCCGGTATCTCGATATGGGGGACATCCGCCAAGAAGCCGCCGATGACATCACCACTCAGATCCAGCAGGTCGGCAGTCAGAACGCCTTAACCAATACCAATGATGTGCGCATTATTGCCGGGCATCGGAAGTCCGACGGGCTTCCTGCGCCCTACAGCGCCTGTCTGGAAAACACGGACGCAGACGGGCTGACCAGTCTCTTGCCCAATTATTCTGTGCCCTGTGAAGACGCGCCTTGCACGCGTGGCGTTGCGTCCTCCGGCACGCTGTCGGGTGGCTCGCAATACCGTGGCGGCACCAGTTTCTCGGCGGCTCTGGCCACGCGGGCTTTGGTCGATCGGCTGGTCTCGCCTCCCCCCGAAACAGAGCTGGCGCAGATCACCCGATCCGAAAACGCGCTTAGACAACACTGGGCGCACATCCCCGCAGCGCGTGGCGTGGTCCCCATGTGCAAGATCGGAGCGGGACGGCTCAACATCGCGCCCCCTCATCGCAAAGACAGGCTATCGAGCGGATTTTAACCTCCCTGACCTATCGATAGCGCGCTGGGGGCGGACAACATCCGCCCCCTTTTTTTCGCCGTCTCGGCTCTAAATCAGCGACTTTCAGGCCGCGCGCACATCAGGCGCGGCGCGTCAGGTTGGCGTGCATCTCGCTTATCATGCGGCTGGCCGTCTTTTCGAACAGGCACGGGATGATGGCATGCACCAACGCCGCGCATCCGGCCCCAAGGAGGCGTGCGGCAAACCATCCCGCAAAGCGCATGTGCTGCATATATGTTTCCTCCACGGATTGTGGGTGATCGACAAAAATGCGTTTTAAGGCTCGGGTCATGGCGGGTCTCTCCTGCTGTGTCTTGGGCAGAATACACCGCACAACGTCACAAGTTGTCCCAAAATAGGTTTCCATTTCACTCTTTTTGTGGAATTTATCCCAACAATGAAGGCAAACCTCGACGATATAGACCGCAGAATTCTCAATCTGCTGCAGAAAGATGCTTCCCTCAGCGTGGACGCGCTGGCCGAGACTGTGCATTTGTCCCGCAATGCCTGTTGGCGACGAATAAAGCGTCTGGAAACCGACGGGATCATCCAGAAGCGGGTCGCGATCATTGATCCCGGCTTGGTTGACCTTGGGCTTCAGGTGTTTGTTCTGATCCGCACAAACGATCACAGCGCGGATTGGCTCAAGGCCTTCCGAACAGCGGTCCGTGACATGCCAGAGATCATCGCAGCCCAACGCATGAGCGGAGATCTTGATTACGTGCTTCGCGTGCGTGTGGCCGATGTTCCGGCATATGACAGGTTTTACCAGCGTCTGATCGACAAGGTTCAGATTGCCGATGTCTCTGCGAGTTTCGTCATGGAAGACGTCAAAGAGACAACCGCGTTGCCGATCTGAACCATTTGATCCCCGGCGCCTTGGCCCGTGTTAGAGCCGAAAACCCAGCATCCCGGCATCAAGTCAACACATCAACAAACCGCCTCACAAGCGTGGTGTAATGCGTAACGTGCCTGCCATCCGGGGCCTGCGCACCCAAACCGTTAAAAACCTGTTCAGCTTCCTGAACGATCCCAAGCGTCTGCGTTTGCAGCGCAAGGTTGTCATCCCGCTTTGCTGCGATGTCCTTTGCAGCCAGCAACATCTCAGCCGCATGGTGCAACGCATCCAAATGCTGCGCGCGCCCTTGGCACGCGCATGCGTCTGTTTTGTTCATCCGCGACACATACGTGTCACCGATCGTTTTTAAGTCCCCCGCAAACGCGACCACTGTGTCTGACATCCGCCGAAAATCCTTCGTCATTTGTTACCCCCGACGTTGCCGCCGGGTCAAAACCGGGCACCCCGAAATTACAGGGTGCCCGGCCACTCACGGCCATCCCACTCACACCGGACAGACCGCATCTCACGATCGGCGCCTCAACCCCAGTTCAGCACCAATTTCTGAACCCCAACGGGGCCGAAATCACCTCTCGCAAACTCAAAATCACTCGTCCAATGCGAGGTAAAAAACCTCACGGGCAAAAAGCAAAACACAGCTGGTATGGGCCCCCATCAGGAAACAGTTTTGAAAATTTCTGATGCACACTTAAAAAACGGGAAGCCGCCTGTACTTGCTCTTTGAATGTACAATGCCGTGCTAGCGTGAGCGCTGCGTGAATCCATCTAGATTCTTTTAATTTCAGATACTTATGCGGATTTCGCCTTGAGCGAAACAGACGAATCACGTCGCCCAGACATCACACAAATCACGCAGCGCGGCAAAAGTTGACAGCTGTCAACTCTGCCCCTCAGCCTGCAACAACGCCATGATCATCGGCCCCGGAGAGAACCCCTTGTCCTGCGCCTTTCGCGTCAACGCGCGCAAGTAGCCACCCGGATTTCGGATCGTCTCCACCCGTTGCAGAATACCCGCCACAGTCACAGCCGCCGTCTCTGGCCCCATGACTTGCATCGCCTCTTGCCACGCGCTCTCACTGATCCCCATCATACCGCGCACCAGTGCCGCCAATCCGACAAGCTGATGCCAATGCCTCGGGCGATCTTCGCTATAGGGCAAGATATCTGGACAGGCCTTCAGGACCACCGCAAGCGGGATGTTCGGCAAGGGCTCTGGTTCCGCCCCCCTGCCCTCTTCTGGGCAAGGTTCAAGATCAGGAGTATAGGGTTTTGAATTAGAATGGTGGCGCTCATTTTGAACGTCATTGCCGCTCATTTCTTTTGCTTCAGATGCTGAGTTGCCAGCGATCAACTCGTGGATCTGGACCATAAGATCGCGCAAGACTTGCTCCAGATCGCTCAGCTCGTCCAACTCCAGCTTCCGCCGCATCGTGCGGTGAAGGTCAAGCAGTTGCGCCTCAATCTCCGCCCAAGCGTCTGAGGGCGCCTCCTCAGCCCCGAAGGCCGTCAGCTTGACTGCATCCCGCTTCAGAAGCGACACGCGCTCCCTCTGGCGCCTCAGAGCTTGTTCAGCGTCCTCGACCGCCTGAGCGGCGCGAGCGATCTCGTCAGCGCGCTCCAGGAGCGGGCGCAGGTCAAAGCCGAAGGCGACGGTGATGTCCCCTGCCCCGCTGCGCGCTGCATAGCGCTTGCCGTTGGGGCTGTCATGACGTCGGATCAAGCCCGCCTGCACCAACGCCGCGAGGTTGCGGCGCAGCGTGCTGTCCGCCATCCCATGCGCGCGTTGGCACAGCTTGGCGTTGGACGGGAACACGATCAGGTTGTCATTGTCTGACAAGCTGGTGCCGGGGTGAAACGACAACAGCGCGTTCAGCACGGTCAGATTTCGGCTTGTCACACCTAGCAATTCGCGACCCGCGCAGATTTGATGAAACAGTTCCCACTTGTCGCTGTGCGGGATCGCAGGTTTGGCTTGGGCCTGTGCTGCGCGTGCCAACAGGCCAGCCGTCACTGGCCGCTGCCCGAAGGGCGTCGTTGTCAAAACGTCCATAAATTTTCACGAGACAAAACTTTTTTACCCGCCGGAATCGACGCCTGTTGACAGCTGTCAACTTCAAGCCTTAGATTCGGAATTGCTACACTTCGAACAAAGGCCTTCCGGGATCAGTCTCGGGGGGCTTTTTTCTTTTGTTCTGTCGGCTCGTGCCTCCTGTCTGTGTCTGCTCTATGCCCCAACGGGCGGTTCATTCGCCGGTCTGGTTTTGCCAGTCCCGGTGAATTTCGGAAAGATTTTCGACCAGCCAATCCTCGAACCCGCCGCCTTTGGTGCGGGTGAGGGATAGCGTGATCGCGCGGCCCGAGCGTTTGACCCGGGCCAGCGTCGCGCCGTTGTCGGCGGTGATCTCTTGCGGTTTAACTTTCGGCTTGGGCTTGGGTCCTTTGCCACGGCGTTCCGCAGCAGAGCGCAGCGCACGCATCGCCCCTTCAAAGCGATCATCCGAGGTGTGACTGTCCGCATAGATCGAGATCATGGTGATCAGGTCGTCAAAGTCCGCCTCGGTCTCTGCCAGCAGCTTGGCGAGTTCCAGCCAACGCAACCGTCCAACAGAGGGCGCCGCACCGATAGCTTCAATCATGGGGGTAGGGACCCCGTCTGCGATCTGCAGCATGCGCGACAGCACTGTTTTGTCCATGTGCAGGGTGTCACAGATGATCTTGCGCTCGTACCCGGCGTCTACCATCTGACGGGCGAAGTTGGTCTTTTCGATAAAGCTGAGGTCCTTGCGGGCGGTGTTCTCCTGACCCTGCGCGACCACCAGATCACGGTCATCGAGGTCACGCACCAGTGCTTTCACCGGCTCACCAAGATCGCGCATCGCGAGCACACGGCGTCGGCCATAGACGATTTGATACTTGTCCGGCTTATCTGGATCCGGGTGTGGCCGCACGAGGACAGGGACCTGCTGGCCATAATCCCGCATAGACTCTAACAAGGCCTGATCGTCCTCATCCACGCTTTCCAGTCGGTCCATCAAACCGCCGGCTTCGATGGCAAAGGGATCAATGTCCACGACGGCACGGCTTTTGAGATCTGCAATCGACTGGCTGACCGCCCCAATGGCACCCTTGCTATAGCGAGGACGGGACGGGTTCACACGGGCGGTATCGGCCTGCTCGGCGTCATTTGGGCTGTTTAGAGCCTCATCCATAAGGCCTTTGAGAAGGTTTTTACGCGCCATCTTCACGCCCCCAGGCGGCTTGCACCAGCCCTTCGATTTCGGTGTTCACCGCGTTCAGACTTTCCATCGCGCGTTCATAGGTGGATCGCGTGAACTGGTTTTTCTCAACCTCATAGAGGGTTTGCTTGGTGATCCCGGCATCCGAAATGGCGGTGGACTTTAGCACCGTGTGGTTCAGCACGTGATCCCCGAACATGGAGCGCATGAAGCTGACCATCTGGTTCTGCGGCCCGTCGCCGGGTTCATAGCGGGTGATCACATAGCGCAGCCAATCGTAAGACGTGTCACCCCCGGCTTCGGACACAACGCCGAGCAAGTTAGAGACCATCAAAAGGAACTGGCACATGGACATCACGTCCAACATCTGCGGGTGCACCGTGACGAGCACGGCGGAGGCGGCGGACAGCGCAGACATGGTAAGGAACCCAAGCTGCGGCGGACAATCCATGATAACGACGTCATAATCAGACTCTATTTCAGCCAAAGCGTCACTGACTCTGGTAAAAAATAGGTTTCCATCCCGTTGCACGATCGCACGGGGCGTTTCATGTTCGAACTCCATCAGGTCCAGATTGCCGGGGATGATGTCCAGATTGGTGAAGTAGGTTTTCTGGATCACATCGCGGATCGGCACCGGGTCGTCATACCGGATCGCGTCATAGACCGTGCCCCCATCGAGCAGATCGAATTCGGGCTGAAAGCCGTGAAGGGCAGACAGGCTGGCCTGCGGGTCAAGGTCCACGGCAAGCACGCGATACCCATCAAGCGCCATCTTCTGCGCCAGATGCGCGGCTGTGGTTGTCTTGCCCGAGCCACCCTTGAAATTGATCACGGTGATCACCTGAAGGGCGTCATCGTCCCGACGGCCAGGAATGTACGTTCCGGGCGTTTTAGTGCCTGATTCCAGCAGATCACGCAGCGCGGATATGTCCTGCGGGGTGTAGTATCGACGCCCCCCTGTGCGAATCTCGGGCGAGGGGCCTTTGCCATCCAGATGCAGCTTGCGCAGATAGGCATCTTTGACCCCGAGCAGGTCCGCGACCTCTCCAGAGGTGAATTTGCGGAGCTCTTTCTGCGCGTCCGGCGGAAAGAGTTGCGATCTATGTGCTTGTAAACGTTCAGAAAGTCGCTGCGCGTGTTCGCCGACAAGCTTGTCGATACGCGCTCCGGATTTCCGGATCATCTTGTTCATTGCCTCGTCCCGCCATACCGTTTGTTACGGTTTTTGTCGTTTTTTACCGCTGCTTGCGTAATTAAATGACCGAGGGCAGAGATTCTGGCAAGGATTTTTTCAATATCTTGGGGCAGGGCAGGGGGCCAGCACAAGAGCGTACTTGCGTGGACAGACACATATCATTGGCATATATTGCCAATACCAAGGAGACGCGCATGGGTACCCGAAACATCGTTTTGACTGAACAGCAAGAAGATCTGGTGCAGGATTTAGTCGCCAGCGGGCGGTTTCAAAATGCCAGTGAAGCCCTGCGTGCCGGGCTGCGATTGCTGGAGCGCGAAGAAAGTGAAGCGCGTGCGTTGAGCCAGCGGCTAAACAGAGGTCTGGACCAAGCCAAGCGCGGCGAGCTGGCCGAGGGCAGCGGTGCCGATGCAATCAAACGGGCGTTTGAACGCCGGTGAGCCAGCGGTGGTTTCTGACCCGGCAGGCCGAGCAAAGCCTGATCGACATTGCTGATTGGACGTTCGAGACATTTGGCCCAAGACAGGCGGACGCCTATCGCGATGATCTGCTGGAGGTTTGCGCGGCGATTGCGGCGGGCACGGCTCAGACCCGGGATTGCAGTGTTTTGCTGGGAAACAAGGCCGGGACCGGGCTTCGCTATGCGCGGGCAGGGGGGCACTTCTTGATATTTACAAATGTTAACGGGGACATGGTTGTCGTCGACATTCTACACAGTGCCAGCGATCTGCCCCGGCACATAGAGCGATTAAGCCGCTAGAAGAGCGATTAGATTTGCGCAAATTTTGCGAAACAAAAAAAGCCAGAATTACAGATTGTAACGATTACTGCGAAAATTCGCCTTAAACGGGAAATTGTAACTTACTGAAATCAAACAATATTAACTATAGTGAGCCAAGAAAGACCTACTTCTCGCCATTTTTAAGCCAATTTTCTGGAACAAAAAGCCACTTGGTTCGTTTCGAATAGTTGGAACAGTATTATGGGTAATGCAAAGCTGAAGGAAGTCCTGGACGTCGAGGATGAAATATTCTCGGACGAGTTGGCAGCTGGCAGCACATTAATGCATGGGCAGTACACGATCGACTCCTTCCTGAATGCAGGTGGGTTTGGCATCACGTACAGTGCCCGCGATAGTCTCGACCGCCGGGTCGTGATCAAGGAGTGCTTTCCGGGCGCGTTTTGCCGACGCTCGACCGCGCTTGTGACGGCGCGAAGCCGGGCACATCAGAAAGAGCTGGCGTCGATTGTCCGCCTGTTCGTGCAGGAAGCCAAGAGTCTGGCTAAGCTGGACCACCCCAATATTGTGGGCGTGCACCAGGTTTTTGAAGAAAACAATACCGCCTATATGGCGTTGGACTTCGTGGAAGGCCGCGATCTGCTGGATGTGATTGAATCCGGGGACACATCGCTGACGCCGGACGAGGTCGAAGCAATTTTGCGCAAAGTGCTGGACGCGATCAGCTTTGTGCACGCGCAAGGCATGTTGCACCGGGATATCTCGCCCGACAACATTCTGCTGGATGCGAGCAAGACGCCGGTTCTGATTGATTTCGGAGCGGCAAGAGAACAAGCCACCCAGAAGAGCCGCGTTCTGTCGGCGCTGCGCGTGGTCAAGGACGGCTATAGCCCACAGGAATTCTATATCAGTGGCAGCGAACAAGGACCGTACAGCGATCTTTATGCGCTGGGGGCGAGCATTTATCACCTGATTACCGGTGAATTGCCCGCGGACGCTCAGGCACGGCTGGCGACAGTCGCGGCTGGCGATGCGGATCCGTACAAGGCGCTCGCGACACGCAGTGGACTGCCGTATCAGACCAAGTTCCTGGCTGCCATCGACAAAGCGATGGAAATTTTGCCACGGGATCGGATGCAGTCTGCGCAGAACTGGCTGGACATGCTGGACGGCACAGTGACACCGCTGGTCACAAATACAGAGGCCAAGTCAAAGCCTGCTGCCGCACAACAGCCTGCCGGGTCCGGGTCCAAACTGGGACTGTTGATGGCGAGTGTTGCTGTCGTGGCCGTGATTGCAGCCGGTGTTGTGGCGACACAAACCGATTTGCTGGGCTCTTCGACGCCTGAAACCGCCACAGCGAGCGTTGGCGCAAGCGAACCGACAAGCACTGAAGTTGTTGCGGCCGCACCGGCTCCGGCATCGGAACCAACACGGGCGCCTGAAGTTGCGGATGCACCAGCGAGCGACGCACCGATTGTCACAACCGAGGTCAAAGCTCCCATCCCGGCAACAGAGCCTGTGCAAGAGATCGCACAAGCCACAGCACCCGTGTTGGATGCTCCGTCCTATGACGTTGCGCTGGCAACAACCGCGGAACCGGACGTCGCAGTTGCGCCAGACGCACCTGCGCCCGAAGTTTCGGTTGCGAGCCCGGAATTGACAGCGTTCGAGGCTACAACGACCTTCGTCCCGTTTGACGCAGTTCTGTCGGTTGAGCCTGTTATCTCTCTGCGTCCACCACAGAAGCTCGGCACACCTGCCGTAGTTGAAGCGGTGATCGCGGAGCCTTTGACCGCAGCTGAGCCGACACCGGCACTGGCGGCAACAGATGAGACCACGTTCGAAATCCCCGGCATGGTGTCCAACTTCACCGTTGCGCTGCCCTATGAAGGGTTCTTCACGGCCAAAGATGGGGAAACCCGGATTTTTGCGGTGAATGGCGTTTCTGTGGACAGCCGCACCGAATTTGATGCGGCATTGCAAAGCACAATGGTGAACACGCAAGAGCAATCGGTCGAAGTGACCGTCACGCTTGGTGTGTCGCCCGACAGTGCCGAAGACAAGACGCTGAGCCTGCCGACTGTGCAACGCACCGTGCTGACCAGTGGTCTGGCCTTTGAAGCCGCACAATCGGACGACGCGTGGGTCACACGTATCGTGTCTGTGCCGGACAGTGTTGATGCCGACTTGCAAGTGGGTGACGTTCTGATTGGGCATGTTGCATCTGCGGCCCGCGTGGACGAGCGCGACTCCCTGCCTCGGATCATCGAAGCTGCTGCAGCAGGCGCCAAGGATCTGACCTTCGCTGTGTCACGCGACGACAAGGTCTGGGCCGTGTCACTGCCGTTTTCAAACAGACTTCAGAATTAAACCCCTTGGGGACCAACGCCATACCGGTGCGCCGGAATGACTTTAGAGAGGTAGGAAGATGAAACTTTTTGCTGGACTTTTTGGACGCAAGTCACTGGGTGCAATCGCCCCAAAGACCGAACCGAAAACAGAAGAACCACGGGCCGGAGACGATCTGAAGCAGATCAACGACCCGGCGGTTTCTCCGATCAAGACGCAGCCAAAGTCGCTTGCGGAAGAGTCGGTTGAAATTTCGGAAGAACTGGCCGAGGCCAATGATGAAACCATCGAACGCGTGCTGGAAACGGCTGCGCCGTCAGCGGTGAACATCTGGGATCTTGATGCCGAAGCTGAACACGAAGAAAAGACCATCGCCCCAACAGCAGCGCCTGCGTCCAAGCGCGCACGCCGCAATCGCACCCGTCTGATCGGGTTTGATACATCCGAAGGTGATGTCGTCGATCTGTTCGAAGACGCCCCAGCCGTGAAACCGACGCTGCGCGCGGAATTCCCAGTGGGTTGGCTTCTGGTCGTCGATGGCCCGGGTCACGGGTCGTGCTATTCGCTGGTCGCAGGCATGTCCCAGATCGGACGCGGAGAAGATCAGGCCGTGCAACTGGATTTCGGAGACATGGCGGTTTCCCGAAACAACCACGCGGCTGTCGTTTTTGATGCGGACAGCAAGAAGTTCGTGCTGGGTCACGGAGGCAAAGCCAACATCGTACGCCTGAACGGACAGCCCGTCATTTCCAACGAAGACCTTTCCGACGGAGATCAAATCAAGATCGGAGACACCACACTGCAACTGAAAGTGCTGTGCGGAGACGATTTCGACTGGTCCAACACCGGCAAGGATGAGGAGCGCGAAGATGTGGCGATCGCCTGAACCCAGATATGATGTCGCTTCTGGTCTGAACCAGGGCGGACGGGACTATCAGGAAGACGCACTGGTCACGGACTTCCCGTTTGGCATGGACAGCGGCATCGCCGTACTGGCCGATGGCATGGGCGGGCACGAAGCCGGGGACATCGCGTCCAAGCTGGTGGTGACCGAGGTCTATGCTGATCTGAAGTTCGACTCTGCCGAATTCGCAGAGGACGAGGCCAGCATTCCGGCAAGGCTTGCAAGAGCCACCGCCGGGGCGAACCTGTCGGTTAGAGACTATGTGAAGGAAAACCCCGAAGCCCATTCCATGGGCGCGACGCTGGTGTCCGTCATTCTGGTCGAAAACCGGATGTTCTGGATGTCGGTCGGGGATAGCCCGCTGTATATCCTGAGAGACGGGAAGCTGATCCAGCTGAACGAGGACCACTCGATGGCACCACAAATCGACTTCATGATGAAGCAAGGCATCATCAGCGAAGAAGAGGGCAGGGACCACCCGGATCGCCATTGTCTGACGTCTGTGATCGTAGGGTCCAAGATCCCGAAATCGGATTGCCCGGAAACCCCATACGAGCTGAAGCTCGGGGACGTCGTGATCATGTCGTCCGACGGGTTGCAGTATCTGGGAGAGGACAAGCTGCGAAAGGTGGTGCACAAGTACCGCCGCAAGAAAAGCGCAGAGATCGCGGGTCATCTGCTGGAAGCTGTGGCGGCGCTGAACCACCCGGATCAGGACAATGTGTCCTTTTCGGTGATCAAGCTGAACCACATGAAACCGGTGGTGCGCAAGATCAAGCCCAAGCCAATTGGCGAAGCGCTGGATAGTGCCGCAAGCCTGTCCCGAGTTGTCCCACTGACGCCACCGACCGCTGCAAATGCGGATCCGGTGCAGGAACCGCCCTTTATCGGTCCCATCGCACCTGATGACGACGTCGAGGACGAGAAAAAGGCTGTCGGAGCACGCTAATGTCGACTGCACAGGCGCAACAAGACACACAAGCTGCCTTGGCGGCTGTACTGAGCACGGGACGCTTGTCCCAGCCGGTGCGCGCCAAGGCCGAAAAGCTGAGCGCGCTGCTCGACACACCGACACGGATTTCCGTGTTCGGGCTGCCGGGCGCGGGCAAGACCGGGGTTATCAACCTGCTTGCTGGAGCGACAGTTGTGCCGGAAATGTTGTCCTTGGGCACGATCCAGATTTCCTACGGACCCGAAGAATCCACGCATCTGACTCTGGAAGACGGAGAAACGCTGGAGCTTGACGGGTTGCCGGATGTGATGACGATGAACGGCCTGACACCGGCATTGACCCGGATCACAGCGCCGTTGCCGGCGTTGAAGAAGATCTCCCTGATGGAACTGGGGCCCGCAGAGACTGCAAGCGCACAGGCCAAGGCGATTGCCTGGGCCGCCAAGCGCACGGAGATCGGCATTTGGTGCACCCAGAGCTTCAGCGAGCTTGAAGACAGTCTGTGGCAGACCGCACCTGTTCAACTGCGCAGTCACAGTATCGCGCTATTAACCCAATGCGACCAGCTTGGCGCAGAGCGGGCCGCGCACGTACAAAACCTGCAACGCCGGGTCGCGGGAGAGTTCACCTTTGTGATGGGCGTGTCCGTGAAAGAAGCCCAAGCCGCCACTGGCGAAGGCGTCGTTGACAAGGACCTGATGCGCGCCTCCGGTGGGATGAAACTGATTTCAACCCTGCTGGGAGAAATCGAAAAGGGGCGTCAGCACACCATCGATCAGGTGGATGTTCTGCTGAAAACGCACGCAGAGGTTCTCCAAGAAGACCCAGAGCCTGAAACACTGAACATCGAAGCGATTGTCGAACAGGTTCAGGCCGCACCAGAACCGGAACCCACGCCAGAGCCTGTTCCAGAACCAGAGCCGACGCCAGAGCCTGAAGTAGAGCTTGTGGCAGAGGCCAGCGAACCAGAACACACCGAGGTTCCAAAGGCAGAACCCGACCGGATCAAGCCTATCTTCAGAAGTGCCACGAAGCGACTGGCCCTGCTGGGCGATCATCTGCGCACGAGCGACGTGGCAGAGACCAAAATCATGCTGGATCAAACCGCCGAAGCGCTGACATGGATCGGGGAACATCTGGAAGAAGCCGACCTGCCGGGTGACGCGCCCGAAGTTGCTCAGGCCCGCGCCATGACCGAAAACGCGTCTGATCTGGTCCAGTTGTTGCGCATGGAAGCACCCGAGGATGCAGGGATCGAAGCGATCAAGGCCATGTTGCAGTTGAAGCGCGGATTCCAAGCAGCGTTGGCCGCATGATGACACACCTTTTCGCCAACCCACCGACACACTTTGGACCCAAAAGTGCAGTTTGGTTAACCACATTTGCCGGAGTGGCCATGCGCAAAGGTCACCAAAAAATGATAAAGGTAGCGAGCCTATGAAGGATTTGTCCGAACAGCACACGGACGAGCTGCAATTCGCGGCACCCGTTGCAAAGTTTCCCGCATTCATGCGGCAGGGCTTGTCGTCGCAGCGGGCCTTGCGTCAGCAGATCGAAGAGCTTCAGGAAACGCTGGCTGATATTCAGGCCATCGGTGGCGATGACGTGGCACGCAAGACGCGTCGCATGATTGCAGAACTGGACGCGTTTGCGCCTGCGATCACATTTATCGGACAGGTGAAGTCCGGCAAAACAACGCTGGTGAACGCGCTGGCCGGGCATCCCGGTTTGCTTCCTGCGGATGTGAATCCGTGGACATCGGTTGTGACCTCTCTGCATATGGGACATCCGCGCGCGGAAGGGTCTCCGGCGGCCTCGTTTACGTTCTTTGACGCTGGCGAATGGGATCACCTTGTCGAAAACGGCGGTCGCATTGGCGAATTGTCCGAACGCACTGGTGCTGACAAGGAAGCCGAGCGCCTGCGCGTGCAAATCGCAGAGATGCGCGAGAAGACAAAAGCCCGGCTTGGTCGCAAGTTCGAGATGTTGTTGGGCCAGACCCACACGTATCAAACCCTCGCGGATGATCTGATCCAGCGCTACGTGTGCCTTGGCGACGATTTCGAAACCGCGTCAGCGCGCGACCGTCAGGGTCAGTTTGCCGACATCACGCGGTCCGCCGAGCTATATCTGGACGCGCCTCATCTGCCCTATGCGATGACCTTCCGGGACACGCCGGGCCTGAACGACACGTTCATGATGCGCGAACAAATCACCATCAAGTCGATCCGTGACAGCCGTATTTGCTGCGTGGTTCTGTCCGCTCACCAAGCGTTGAACGCGGTGGACATGGGCATTATCCGCATGATTTCTAATGTGAAATCCCGCCAGATCGTGATCTATGTCAACCGCATTGACGAACTGGCCGCCCCGCATCGCGACATCCCGGAAATTCGGGACAGCCTGACCAAAACACTGAGCGAGGCAACAGACGGCCAGACACCACAAATCCTGTTTGGAAGTGCTGCATGGGCCGAAGCTGCGCTGCGCGACACCGTGGCGGACTTGCCCGATGCCAGCATCGCAGCGCTTGAGGATTATGGATCGTTCTCGGAAATTGACGGGATCGAAACGATGGAAGAACGCGCGGCTGTCTGGGCCTTGTCCGGCTTGCCAAGTCTGATGAACGCCTTTGGCGAACGCATCGAAGAAGGCGCGGGCGCAAAGACCGTGACCGGTGTGCGCAAACGCGCCGCCAACATCGTGTCCGGGCTGCGCGCATCGTCTTCTATTGTGACTCTGCGCGCCAATGGCGACACCATCAAGAACCTGTCCGTCGAAGAAGTCGGCGCTGTGATGAACCACATCGAAGAGCGCGCCAACCAACGCTTGATACAGGCGCTGGATGAGGTGTTCGCAAGTTTTGAAGCCCGCGTGGATCAGGCGCAGAACCGCTATGTGTCCCGCGCGTTGGACGCACTGCTGCGCCACTTTGAACACAACGGAGACAGCGAAGTCTGGAGCTATAACGCCGATGGTCTGCGCATGTTGATGCGCTCGGGCTATCAGGTGATGGGTGCACGGTTCAAAAAGCAGGTGAAAGCCGTGCTGGAGAGCACCGCAACCGACATGACACTGGCCTATGGCAAGATGTTCAACGTCACCCAAGAGCATTTCGAGGTTCAGACCCCCAGTCTGCCTGAACTGCCCCAACCCGTGACACTGGCGCAGATGATCGTGCTGGATGCCAAGACCTCCTGGTGGAAAAGCTGGTGGGGTCAACGCAAGGGCTGGCGCCAGTTTGCCGATGGGTTCCGGGAACTGATCGAAGCGGAGACAGAAACCATGGTGCACGACCTGAAGGTCAAGCAGGTGGCTGATATCCGCACGCTCGCCCACGAGACATTGAACGAGTTCATCGACGAACAACGCAGTGTGCTGATCGACATCTATTCCAAGTCGCAAGTCAGCATCGAAGACCTGCACGGATTGTTTGGCGTGACCTCACAAGAGGAACGAGAAGAGCTGTTCGACATCATTTTCGAAGAGCTTGATCTGGATACCGAAGAATTGGGAGAAGCCGCATGACGCAGGAGGTCCAAACCCCCGCCAAGCGCACACCACGCATCGCGATCATGGGCGAGTTCAGCGCCGGCAAAAGCACGCTGTGCAACTTGCTGATGCGAACAAGAGCGCTTCCCGAACGCGTGACCGCGACCCGGTTGGCCCCTGTCTGGATGACAAAGGCTCCCGGGCGAGATATCCGCATGACATTGGATGGAAACGAAGAGCCGGTGTACCGAAAAGCACTGGATCAGATCCCGTTTGATGACACGCTGTATATCCGGCTTTGCCTTGAGGCGGACATTCTGGATCATTGCGACTTCATCGATTTTCCGGGCATATCAGACCCTAATATGGACGCAGTCGTCTGGGAACGCGTGCTTGTGGAAGCGGACGCGGTGATATGGTTAACGCACGCAACGCAAGCATGGCGCCAGTCAGAATCCGCCGTTTGGGACACTGTTCCGGACGAGGTAAGAGAGAAAAGCATCCTGCTGGTGACCCGCTTTGACAAGCTGGTGTCCGAGTCCGATCGCACCCGGGTCATGGCCCGAGTGAAGAAAGAAGCAGGCCCGTACTTCGACCGCGTGTTCCCAATTTCGCTGACCGATGCGCTTGAGGCACAAGACAACTACGAAGCCTGGACTGACAGCGGAGCAGAGGCGGTCATGGATCACCTTGCCGAACTGATCGGAACACTCGCCGAAGCGGCGGTTCCGGCCAAGGCAGAACCAACCCCGGCCACCAGCGCCGAGGTTCACCAGATGCCCAACGCCGCACCCGCTGAACAGCCGGAACAACCGGCCGTGAGCGTGACTGTGCCCAGCGTCGAGCAGCCCAAGACGCAGCCTGAACCCGAAAGCAACACGCCCCGGATCATTCCACGCCGCGTGAAGCCCAATTCGTCCTTAAGACGGGAGCGTCCCAGCGCATTACGCGCCTGACGTCGGTTTCTCTGGTCCTGTCCAAACCTTTGCCCTAAAAGGGCAGCGACGGGGTTGAGACACGACACGAGTGATGCGTAACGAAGATCTGGACAGCCTGGCAGAGAGATATCCCGACTGCATTATTGCGGCGTATGCGGATATCACGACAGGCATTACCTTGCTGACCAATACAGGGCCTGTGTTTCCGCAAGAAGCGCTGGATGAACTTTGTGCGGAAGCGGCTCTAACGCTGGGGGTTGGGGATATTCCGCCTGTTGGTGCTTTGCCGTGCCAAGAAGCGATCAAGTCCGATGAAAGTGCTGTGTTTGTTTATCTGCGCGCGCCCGATGATCCCGGCGATGCGCTGGTCTGCATGTGCCGACCGGGTATCGCGCTGGATCCATTTCTGGCCGATGCACGCGCCTGTGTGGGCCAAACCGCGGGAGGGCAGGGGGCATGACCGGTTCCGCACTGTCCGACCTGCTGACCACATTGGCCAAGGAAGACCCCGTCTTTGAGGATGGCGCGCGGGTGCTGGATGCCAGCGATACGCGCGCGGCTATCTTTGAAGAGATCGACGCAACTGTGTTGCCTGCGACGCTAACGTTTGAAGCGGGCGCAGCAAAGCTGGAATTGGTTGTCACGAACCAGCGCGTGCACCGGATCATGGCGGGGGCCCCGGACGATGTGCTGGATCAACCGCTGAACCCGGACAATACTGATCTGACCGAACGCGCCGCCCGCGCGATCTCTGACTTTGCCGAAGGTGCCACAACGTTGCGGGTGCGCCACGCAGCCGCGCCGGGCGACAGTCTGGAAATGTCCGACCGCGTGTCCACCGACATGCTCGCCGCCACATTGGGCGAAGGCGTCCAGCACGACCCGAACACACCTCTGCATGAACGCTTTCTGTCCGAAATGGCTGACACGGCGCTGGCCACTATCCACCTTGCCGACCGGGTCGCGGGACAGACGACAGGCTCTAGCGCCGATATCGCGGGTTTGAAAATCGTTTTGGTCACACAGCTATCCGCGTTCCTCGACACCCGCCGGGACACCTGTGCGTCCTATAGTGATCCGTCCCTGACACTGTGGCGTGATGTTCAGGACGCAGACCAAGCCCTCGGGATCGCAGATTTCGGCGAGAACGTTGTGTTGTTCTCCGTCCCTATGGCCTCTCTGTCCGCCGCACATATCTTATTCCGCCGGTCCTGCTGAACGACTACGATTTTGGGACTTTCGGGTCTTCATGCCAGCGGTGCGCTTTGGCAGCTTAAGTCTGGTTTGAGCCCAACTTGACCGATGCTGCACGGCGCACGAACTGGCGATAAGTGGCGAAAGCGGACCTTGTTGATCAGCGGGACACCTCTTCCCCCTTTTGGCATTTTAGGCAGAATTCACTGCGAAGTTCCGGTCAATCGCTTTTGCTGCTGATCATTTTCAGCAGTCTCGCCCAAACTGCAATTCTGCAACAGTTGGT
>CAZDXI010000013.1:9242-24293 GCA_964509095.1 uncultured Rhodobacterales bacterium | reverse complement strand
CGCCCAGCATCAAGGTCCTGCGCCACGAGAATTCGGCTGACTAAAGCGATGCCTTGCCCCGGGATGGCTGCATCGACTGCTAAAGACGTTTGGCTCAAGCGAAGGGCGCGCGCTGATTGGTCCTGCACGCCAAAAATGCCCGAGATAGCCCGGCCAAAGGTCATGGGCGTCATGGATTTTCGGCTGCCGGGAGAGAGCTTCCGGATCGAGGAACACGTCACCAGCGTCCGCATACTCCGGCGCGGCGACCGCGATCAGCGATCAGCGATTGCTTGAACAAGGGTGTGAAGTGGTCCTGCTTTTCTGGACAGTTTTGCGGCTCAGCTAAGATGTAATCTGGATGGTTTCATGCCGCCTTCTGGGGTCGTTCTAGCTTGGGGTCGGGACGACGTGGGGTGGCGTTTCCAACGCAACAAAATTGAGATAGCTAAGGAGTAAATTTCTTAGGCGCAACAGTACCCGCGCTCAATTTTTGGATGCTAGGTTTGCAGCTAAACTCCCGACTTCTCGAATGCTTCCACGCGACTATGACTGTTGGGACAGTCACTGGTGCCGCTGAGCTGCTAAACACGTCACAACCGGCCGTTAGCAGATCGCTGAAGCAGCTGGAAGATGTTACGAAGATGACCCTTTTCATTCGAAAAGGGAACCGCGTTACGCCAACACACGAAGCGCATCTTCTGTATGAAGAAGTCGACCGGTCTTTCCGTGGCTTGAAGAGAATCGGGCGAGTGGCTGAAGAAATTCGCAGTCTTCAGCAGGGGAAAATCCATATCGCCTGTGCCCCGGCCTTCTCTCAGGGTTTTCTGGTCGACGCAGTGAGGACCTTTCGAAGAAACAGACCTGGCGTTCAAACAGTCGTTTCCACCCGACAGACGCCCACAATCGCTGAGTTAACAACATCGCAGCAATGCGATCTGGGTCTTGCAGCCTATGCCGTCGAGCCAGATGGCACAGAGTTCGAACCATTCACTGACGCGCCTGAGATATGTATTTTGCCAAAAGGACATGCGTTGTGCTCAAAGCGCGTCATTGCACCTGAGGATCTACGCGGAGTGAACTTTGTCGCGCTCGGAAGTATCGACCCATATTCGCAGCGTCTCCAGAGACTTCTTGATGACAGCAAAATTCAAACAACAATTGTATTGGAGGTTCAGAACTCACTGATGGCGGGGGAGGCCGTAGCTCAAGGTCTGGGTGTGACAATAATCAACCCATTCTCTGCTTTTAGTTTTCGTCATCGCAATGTCGTCTTTCGCCGGTTTTCTGTTGACTTGAAATTTGCATCCAATCTGTTGAGATCAAAATTCCGACCTGACAGTGCTCTCGTAGACGAGTTCAAGAAAAGCTTGTTTGATACCCGAGATACCTACTTATCCGAGCTGGAAACGTTGTTGGACGCTTAGGCTTTCGTGAGCAGTCCATTTAAGTTCGCATCACATCACACAGCATATCAGAAACGCATACTTCACCCTCTAGATTGTATTTTTGTCATGCCAAGATGAATGGCATGCTTTCTCCAAGTACCCATCACACCGGCTTTGCCGTGTGCTGCATGGCAAGCGAGGGGGGAGCGCCTGAATGTACGATTTTTACGCAGACACAAAAACCAAACCAACACCACAAATGCGGGAAGTTGTTTTGGACTGCGTGGTTGGCGATGAGCAAAAAGACGAGGATCCTACAACTGCAGAGCTCTGCTCACGGGTAGCGAAGTTACTGGGCAAGGAAGCCGCAGTTTTTCTGCCATCCGGCACAATGTGCAACGAGATCGCGATCAAGGTTCACACCAAGCCCGGTGATGAAATTATCTGCGAGCAATCCTGTCATATCATCAACTTTGAGACCGGCGGTCCCGCAGCGATCAGCGGTGTGATGATCAAGGCTTTGCACGGAGACAATGGAATATTCACTGCCGAGCAGGTGGCTCAGGCGATCCGTCCAAACTCTCGGTACATGCCAAAAAGCACCCTTCTTTGCGCAGAGCAAACCGCAAACATGGGTGGCGGGGCAATCTGGCCACTAGATCAACTTCAAGCAGTCGCCACTGTTGCTAAAGACGCCGGTCTGTCGACGCATTTAGATGGTGCGCGTTTGATGAACGCAGTCGTTAAGACTGGAATTTCTGCAGCGACATACGCTGAGCAATTCGATTCCGTTTGGATAGACTTCACGAAGGGTCTTGGTGCGCCAGTTGGCGCAGTGCTGGCAGGTTCACATGAGTTCATCGCACAAGCCTGGAGATTGAAGCAACAAATGGGCGGAGCAATGCGCCAGTCAGGCATTGTTGCGTCCATGTGCCTCTATGCGCTCGACCACCACGTCGAACGCCTGGTTGAAGATCATGAACTGGCTGACCAATTGGGCGATCAGGTCGCTCAGCTTCCGCTTGTCCAAGACGTCCTGCCAGTTGAGACGAACATCGTCATTTTCGACCTGAATGACGAAGCACCCACAGCAGCCGAAGTTGTGGCGATACTTCGAGAAAACGGGCTGCTGGTTGGCGCATTCGGAGAACGCCGCATTCGGATTGTGACGCATTTGGACGTCGATGCGGCTGCCGGCGCTGCACTGATGGCCAGCCTCACCAAATTGCTGAGTGCAAACGCCCAGGAGGTCGCATGATATGGAAAACGGAACAACACAAACTCCGGACGTACTGGTAAAGGTCGACGCCTTATCGAAAATCTTCAAAACAACAGACGGTCGCACCATCAACGCCCTGACGGATGTCAACACATCCGTGGACCGCGGCGAAGTGGTCGCCATCATTGGTCCCAGTGGCTCAGGTAAGAGCACACTGTTGCGTACGATCAATGGCCTCGAGACGATCTCGAAGGGCCACATCTATGTGGATGGCATCGATCTTGCGGACAAGAAAACCGACATGAATGCACTGCGGGCGGATGTTGGAATGGTGTTTCAGCACTTCAATCTTTTTCAGCATAAAACGTCCCTTGAGAACATTACGCTGCCACAAACCCTGGTGCGCAAACGAACCAAAGAAGAAGCCGAACAGGTCGCAATGGATCTCCTTCGGCAATTGGGATTGGACCACCTGGCAAACAACTACCCGTCGCAATTGTCCGGTGGTCAACAGCAACGGATAGCAATAGCCCGAGCGCTCGCCATGCAACCTAAGCTGATGCTGTTCGACGAGGCGACTTCAGCGCTTGACCCTGAAATGGTTGGAGAAGTCCTCGACCTCATTAAGGGCCTTGCGACGGATGGCATGACGATGTGCCTCGTCACGCATGAAATGAATTTCGCGCGCGAAGTGTGTGATCGCGTGATCTTCATGGACGCAGGTGAACTGGTTGAGACCGGTAATCCCGCGGAATTTTTCCAAAAGCCAACGACGGACCGCGCTCAGCAGTTCCTCGACAAAGTTCTCTGACCACCAACCATCATCAACCTAGGGGAGTAACCTGAAATGAAATTCCTAAGAACCCTCGTAGCCGGGGCGGCTACTTTCGTGGCGGCTCACACCGTGGCCCTCGCACCTGCAAGTGCGGACACCGTTCAAGAAATCGTCAATCGCGGGGCATTGAACGTCGCTGTTCAAACCCAAGGCCCTCCGTTCAGCTTTGTTGACAAGCATGGTGAGCGCACCGGTTTCGCTGTCGAAGTGGTGAAGCTGATTGCACAGGACATGGGCGTCGAGATCGAATTCCAGGACTACGAGTGGAAGGGACTTATCCCCTCGCTTCTGGCCGAGAAGGTCGACTTTATCGCTGCCGACATGACGCCAACGCCTCAACGTGCGCTTCAGTTGGTCTTCACAGAACCATTCTACTATAGCGACGTGGTCGCATATGTTGCTGGTCGTTCAGAGGCTGCAGCTTGGTCTGATCTGAACGTGGATGGCGTCAAAATCGGGGTGCCGCAGGCAAGCTCGCATGTGAAGTTTGTACGCGACAACATGCCGAACGCGACCGTTGTTGAACTGTCCGGCGGCAGCCCGGCCGTCGCACAGGCTTTGTCCGTCGGACGTGTGGACGCCGGCGTGACGTCACGCGAAATCGCAACACAGTTTACCACGGAGTTCGAGGGCGTCCGCATCCTAGACGGCACAATCGTGCAATCGCCTCTCAGCTTCCCGGTACGGCCTACAGATACCCACTTGGAATCCTGGCTGAACAACTGGTTCCGGATCAAGAAAGCTGACCGGACCATAGAGCGGATGCTGGAGTACTGGGTGCACACGGATGCCTGGGAAGCCGACCACAAGTAAGAAATGAACCGGTCATGCGGGGCGATGCCTCGCATGACCATTTTCCTGTCGGGAGGGGTCCATGAGTCTGATCGAAATCTACAACTACCGGGTCGTTTCACAGTATCTGCCGGAATTCGCATGGGGTCTTTGGGCAACGCTCTGGATTTCCTTCATTTGC
This sequence comes from uncultured Rhodobacterales bacterium, assembly GCA_964509095.1. Taxonomy (GTDB): domain Bacteria; phylum Pseudomonadota; class Alphaproteobacteria; order Rhodobacterales; family Rhodobacteraceae; genus Aliishimia. Next base: position 19,899 of record CAZDXI010000013.1, on the reverse strand, counting down.
CTTGTTGGATCGCTCATCCTTGGGACCCTTGTAACCGTAGCTCGGAGATCTCAGAAGAAATGGATTTCTGTGCCTGTGGCGACTTATGTCGAAGCCGTGAGGAGCACACCACTTCTTGTTCAGCTTTACCTTGTCTACTATGGGCTTTCTCAGATTCCTGTCCTCAACGTGCCTGTTCCCGCCCTGGCCTGCGGTATCTTCGCGCTGACTGTACACACTGGTGCCTATATGAGTGAGATCATTCGTGGCGGCATCGAGGCGGTTGATCGAGGACAATTCGAGGGCGCAAAAGCGGTAGGCATGACTGAGCGCCAAACGATGATCAATATTATCTATCCGCAGGCGTTTGCAAAAGTGATCCCCTCGCTTCTTGGCCAGGCCGCCGTGTTGGTCAAAGACAGTTCAATCCTCAGCTTCATTGCCGTGTTCGAGCTTCTCGGTGCCGGGCTGATCATTCTTTCGGACCGGGTTATGCCGACCGAAGCCTTCATGACAGCGGCCTTCGGTTATCTGCTGATCTACCTGATGATGCTCGTGGCATCGAACAAGATTCAGAAAAAGCTGGCGGGCAACGCTTGGCAGAGTCGGTAGGAGCTCAAAATGCTTGAACTTACATTACAAACCATGCCTTTTCTGCTCGAAGGGTTCCTCAATACCATCCTCATCTCGCTGGCCGCTATCTCTCTTGGTAGCTTTGTTGGACTGGTGCTTGGGCTGGGTCGAACAGTTGGACCGAAACCCGTCAAAAGCATTATCGGGCTCTATGTGCACTTAGTGCGGGCGACGCCTTTTCTTGTCCAGATTTACATCGTCTACTACGTGCTGCCAACGACGAAGCTATCGATTTTTGACTTCTCTAATTTTATGGCGGCGGTCATCGCGCTGACAATCTACACGTCTTCCTACACGGCCGAGATTGTGCGCGGATCGCTTGAAGCTGTGCCAAAAGGGCAGTGGGAAGCGGCGGCCGCAGTCGGCATGAAAATGCGCCAACGGCTGCTGAACGTGATCTTACCGCAAGCTTGGAAACTGACCTTGCCACCGTTAGCCGGTGTCTATGTTCTGGTGATTAAGGGCACCTCAATTCTGACTGTGATTGGTGTCGTCGAGCTGATGCGCCAAGGCGAGGATGCTATTCACCGCCATCCAGCACACATCATGTGGATCCTGTTTTTGGTGGCGAGCCTGTACTTTATCTACTGTTTCCCCATCCTGCGGGGCATCAAGTACATGGAGAAGAGGATTGCCGGTAAGGGCGCCAGAAGCGTGGCCGGCGATGCACAATGGTGAAGCAGCTCAAGAAGATCGAGGCTTCGAAGCCAATAGATCGATTTGGAAGATTCCTCCCTGGAGGCAGAACCTAGGCTACCTATCGAGCAGGCAGCCAATAACATGCGGGGCAGAAACCCATGAGTAAGTCAGGACTTCAAACACTGTTCATTGGCGGCGGAAACATGGGGGGTGCCATACTTAAAGGGTACAAGACCCATGGCGGTGAAATATCAGAAATCGCAATTCTGGACCCGTACATCGAAAATGGCGCAGCGGCTGAATTAGAGATCGGGACACTCTTTCGAAGTCACGATGAGATACCGTCCGGTAAAAAGTTCTCGACGATTGTTTTGGCCACCAAACCCCAGGTGTTCGAGGAGGCCAGTCGACAAGTTGCCGACATTCTTGATGACGACGCAGTCGTGATTTCCATCATGGCCGGTGTGACAAGTGATAGGATCAAAGACGCGATCGGAAAGGATGTGCCAATCGTTCGTTGCATGCCCAACATGGCAGCCGCGGTCCAGAAATCGGTCAATGTTGCCTTTGTAACGGATGCACCTGGCAAGACGAGGTTTGAAGACCTGTTCGCCGGCTCAGGACCGATCTCATGGGTTGAGAACGAAGACGATATCCACGCGACGACTGCTGTGTCCGGAAGCGGACCTGCCTATTTCTTCGCCTTCGTGGAAGCATTGGGGAATGCCGGAAAAGAAGCTGGTCTCGACGCCCAGTTTGCACTGGAGCTTGCTATCGACACGGCTATCGGGGCCGCCGAGTTGCTTGTGCAAGATCGCAATCCCACCAAGCTGCGCGAAAGCGTGACATCGAAGGGGGGAACGACGGCGGCGGCACTTGGCAAGTTCGCCTCGGACGGCAATTTGAACAGGCTGGTGCAGGAGGCGGTCTTCGCTGCGCAATCGCGATCGAAAGAACTCTAAGGCAGATGGATTATGATCGCTTCTTAGTATTGTCCCGAAAGGCATTTGCGTTGTGCTGATGCAAGAAACTCTGGCAATACTGGAAAGGCTCTGTAGCTTCGATACAACCAGCTCGAAACCGAACTTGGAGTGCATCGAGTATTGTCGACAGCTGATGATCACAGCGGGATTTGAAGTCGTCGTTTTGCCAAATGGAGATGGAACGAAAGCGAATCTTCACGCATTTGCTGGACCACCAGATAAACCAGCCTGGGTATTTGCCGGGCATACAGATGTTGTGCCGGTGGATGGACAACATTGGACTTCTGATCCGTTCAAACTGAAGCGCAATGGCAGCAGGCTCCAGGCCCGCGGAGCCGTCGATATGAAGGGCTTTCTTGCTGTCGCGATCAGTCTGGCGACAAGTCTGGAAAAGCACTCACTCGACACCCAGATTCACATCGTCCTCACATACGATGAGGAGACTGGATGCTTCGGTGCTCGAGACGTTTCAGACTATCTCGCAAAGGCAATTCCCGCACAAAGCCTCTGTGTCGTCGGAGAACCAACTGACATGTGTCCGATTGTTGCCCACAAAGGCATCTTGGGAGTGCGCGCGACGGTGGAAGGCTCCGAAGGTCATGCGGCAAGGATTGCGGCAAAGTCAAACGCGATCCACTTTGCATCGGATTTGGTACAATATTTGTTGCAGCAGTCTTCCCACTACGCACTGAAGCCAAGCCGCAATTCCTATGTCACGCCGTGGTCCACCATACAGGTCGGTCTCATCAAGGGCGGACAAGCGCGCAACATGGTCGCACATGTTTGCGATCTCGAATTCGAGTTTCGCCATATACCCGAAGACTCGAGCGATGATTTTCAGTCTGACCTGAATGCGTTTATTCAAAACGAACTCGAGCCTCGGCTGTTAAGCAATGAGCCCAATGCGTCAGTAGTCTTGGAGACGCTCTCACGCGTCCCCGCGTTCAACGCAGAGGTGAACGGCGAATGCCTTAAGCGCTTGCAACAGAGCCTAGGTGGGGTTGGGGACGGTTATTGGGATGGCGTCACCGAGGCCGGCTATTATGCATTGTCAGGCCTGGACACAATCGTTTGCGGGCCAGGATCGATTTCCCAGGCGCATCAACCAAATGAGTTTGTGACAGTGGATGCACTTGAGGAATGTGAAACTATCCTGCGAGGATTGGTAACCGCAAATGCGAGGCTGTAACAACCGAGATTTGAAGTCGAAGCTGGCGTTATGCGCCTGGTGCCCACCAGAATGATCGATTGCATCATACCACATCTTTATTGCCTACTTTCAACGCTGCCATGAGCGCCGCATCATCATACTGCTCTAGAAACAGCGTAGCGGCATCGCCGGCCTTTCTCCGCCAGAGATTGTTGCAGCACACGGCTCCCCCGGCGGCGCAAGCGGCCATGGTAGCAAGACCAGAAATAGCGCAGTTCATATAGGCACCTTCTGGCCCCATCGGCCCGACTAAAGGCCAGTTTCCTCGGTCATCGTGTACCAACCACCATAGTGGTAGTGGTCAAAAATGATGTATGGTTTGCTTACGAGCAATCGAAAGCCCTTCGCCTGCTAAATCAGGCTGAGTAAAGGTATTCATGGTTGGTAAATCGAGCGAGTTGAATTATTGAGCAGGTGCAGCGCCAACTTCAAAAATTGCTATGTCCTGTTGAAGTCGTTCTTGCTCAACCATGGCACTTTCTCGAATGTGGTCCATCATGGCATCTGCGTCAGGAGATCTCTTGCGGGAAGCTGAATAGGCCAGGTGAATCAAGAACGTCGTATCTGACTCGAAGGGTCGCCAGTCCATCGTGTCATCTATGATTTCCTTTGCGGACATTAAGTCGACGATGGCACATCCTCGACTTTCCTTAGCGATTTGCACAGCAGTCTGGGTTACATATGTTTCGACGATGTTCTTCGCTTGTGTACGGATTTCAAACGCCTTTTCCAAACCTACTGTCCATGTATCGAAGGTCTTCAAACGAATGATGGTTTTGTTCTTTAAGTCGTCCCAGTCGATGCGTGCTTTTTTACCAAGTCCACTTTCCTTAGGAAACACGCAGACGATCGGGATGCTCAAGAGAGTTTCGATCTTCACTCGTGTGTATTGTTGCGCGGCCAATACAATTCCGAAGTCCAGCCGATCTGCAGCGACCCATTCTAGAATTTGTCTTGAACTTCGAACAGGCAATGAGATTGCTTGTGTGTGATGGCTCTCAAGGAACTTCGCGACGACGGAAGGGATCCACTCATAGGCGGCCATTGGGAGGACGCCAAAGTCAATTTGGCCGCGGAAGTCGTTTTCCAATCCAGTGACGAAGCGTTCCAAATGTTCAACGCCGTGATAGACCCGGAATACTTCAGTATAGAACGCTTCAGCGACTTCGGTTGGGGATAAACGGTTTTGCTTGCGGTTAAAGAGCTTCAAGCCGGTGTCACGTTCAAGCGACGCGAGATGTTCGCTAACTGTCGGCTGAGATATGTTGAGGCGAGCTGATGCTGCCGTCGTTGTCCGACATTCCATGACCGCTTTAAAAATCTCGATCTGGCGAAGGTTCAGTGGTCGTTTCATACACAGAGTATAGGTTTTTCTTGGTGTGCTAGGCAATAAAACAATTTGTTCCGATAGCTGTGCCGCTTGTAGCGTTGAGTTACAGAAAACCAGCTAAGGGAGAAGATGAATGGGATTTTTTAGAAACATCGCCGCAGGTGCTGTGGCAACTGCGGTTCTGGCAGGTACGGCCTGGGCGCAAGATCGATGGGATATGCCGGTTTCCTATCCGGCAAAGCTATACGTGATTGCAAACTACATTGACTTTGCAGCTGCTGTGACAGAGCGCGCCGAGGGCAAATTTGAAATTGTGGTTCATCCAGCCGGAACATTGTTCAAAGGAGATGAGATCATTCGGGCTGTTCGCTCGGGTCAGGCACCAATCGGTGCCAGGGGCCTTGGTCTGCATGCCAACGACGAGCCGATGTGGGGTATGGAGAACATTCCGTTCTTGGTCACCTCTATTGATGAGGCGCGTCAGTTTTATTCATCCACGCGATCCATCATTGATGAAACGATGTCGGAGCGTGGCATGAAGCTGCTCTACACCACCTTGTGGCCGCCGCAGGGCATGTTCACGAAAGGCGCCGTTGAAAACGCCGATGATCTCGATGGCTTCAAGATGCGTACATACGATGCCACAAGCTCAACAATTGCTCAGCTTGCCGGGATGACGCCGACCAAAATTGAGCTGACGGAACTCCCACAAGCTCTGTCGACAAATGTCGTGAATGGAACGTTTGGGTCAGGTTCAGCCGGTATTTCGGCCAAGCTCTGGGACCATCTGGATCACTACTACACGTTGAACACGGCGATCCCGAAAAGCTTTGTTTTCGTGAACCAAGAAGCATGGGACGAGCTCGATCCAGAGATCCAGACGATCATCATGGAAGAAGCCGCCGCCGCTGAAGAACGCGCATGGCAAGCCATGCAGGATGAAACGTCGGGCCATGTGGCAACTCTCACTGAAAACGGGATGACAGTCTCAGAGCCGTCTGAAGCCCTTGCAGCGCACTTCCGCGCAGTGGGCGAGAAAATGACGGCGGACTGGATCGCCGAGAATGGTGAACGTGGCCAAGCCATGTTCGATGCATACAAAGGCAGCAACTAACAGACCTGTCGTGCGGTCGGGGTGAGCCAAGTGAGTTGGCTCACCCCAGCACTCACATTTTACAAAAAGGGGGAGAGTCATGATTGCCATCATTGATCGCGGTCTGAACGGGCTCTATTTGTTTTGCGCCTTTCTATCAGCGGTTTGTCTCCTGCTCATTTGCCCAATGATCTTGGCAAACATAGTCGGGCGATGGATTGGGGTTTTTGTGCCGGGAACCAACGAGATTGGCGGCTACCTGATGGCAGGCGCCGGCACACTTGGGTTCGCATACACGTTCGGTGTCAACGGGCACATTCGGGTGTCGATGTTGACCAGCAAGCTGTCTGAGCCGGTGCGCTGGTGGGTTGATCTCGCAGGTTTAGCAATTGCCGCCGGTCTGATGTGCTTTCTCGCCTGGTACGCGGTGGACATGCTCATACTGACCCACGAATACGACGATCGCAGCAGCGGAACGGACAACATGCTGCTTTGGATCGCGCAGACACCAATGGTCATTGGCCTTGTGGTTTTTGCGGTGTCGCTGGTGCATGGGCTCGTCGCCGCGCTCGTCGCTGGTCGCGCCATCTACCCTGAACGGGAGGTGTTGTAATGGTCGAGCTCTTTCCAATCATCGCAATCCTTGTGACACTGTTTGGCCTTTTGGCCTTGGGTGCATGGATTGGCATCGTGCTCTTGGCAACGGGTGTCGTCACAGTTGTCATGTATTCCCAGATGAGTTTTGGCCCGCCCATGGCGACCACTGTTTGGTCTCATCTTTCTGCCTGGGGGCTCACCTCACTGCCATTGTTCATATGGATGGGTGAGATCCTGTTCCGAAGCAACTTATCAGTGAGCCTTTTCCAGGGCCTCTCACCCATGTTGCGTCGTTTCCCAGGGGGATTGCTCCACGTCAATATCGCAGGCTGCGCGTCCTTTGCCGCCATCTCCGGCTCAAGTGCTGCAACCCTCGCGACGGTTGGCAAGATGACCATCCCGCAGCTTCGCGAAAGGGGTTACCCTGAAAGCTTGACCTTGGGTACTCTGGCAGGTGCCAGTACGCTCGGATTGTTGATCCCTCCCTCCATCAACCTGATCGTTTACGGGGTTGTTGTAGATGAATCGATTGGTCGCTTGTTCATCGCCGGTGTGATCCCCGGCATCTTGTTGGCTCTGCTCTTCTCCTCCTACATCTTTGTCTGGGGATCACTTTCGAAAACAGGGAAATCGCTGCGTGAAGATCCGGTCACCCTGAAAGAAATCGGTCAGGGCCTCATCAAGATCGCACCAGTGGGTTTGCTCATGGGTGGGATTATTGGCAGCATCTTTCTTGGGCTCGCTGTGCCAACCGAAGCAGCCGCCGTTGGTGTTGTCGGTGCGTTAGTCTTGTCTGCTGCGCAAAAGACCTTGAACATAGAGACGTTCATAGCCTCGCTGAAAGGTGCGGTTGTCACGACGTCGATGGTTCTATTGCTTTTGGTCGGTAGTGCATTCCTGAACTTCGGAATGAGCTTGAGCGGTTTGCCAAACGAACTTGCGGCTTGGATCGACGGCTTCCAGCTGTCTTCCTTTGGTCTGATCATGTGTCTGCTCGCACTTTATCTGGTGCTTGGCATGTTCCTTGATGGGTTTTCTATGATCCTGCTCACTATGGTGGTTGTGGAGCCTATGGTCCGCAATGCGGGGATCGATTTGATCTGGTTCGGCATCTTCATGGTTATCGTAGGCGAAATGGCCCTGATCACGCCACCCATCGGGTTCAACCTGTTCATGATTCAAGGGATCACAGGGAAAGACATTGGGTTCGTTGCGAAGGCTGCGCTGCCAATGTTCTTGTTGATGTTCGTCTGCATCATCCTGCTGATCGCATTCCCTCAGCTGGCCCTTTGGCTGCCTGAGTACATGAATAGCTGAGGCGGGGCCGGATGGATCAGGAACTAAGGACCTTGAACGGCCAAACGTTTGATGTCGTCGTCATTGGCGGCGGCATCAACGGCACCAGCGCCGCGCAGCTTTTGGCGGCCGACGGCTATAGTGTTCTTCTAGTGGAGAAGCGCGACTTTGGGTCCGGGGCAAGCGGACGATCCGCCCGCATGTTGCACCCTGGCCTGCGCTACTTTGAGGCAAAAAAACCCGTTCGGTACTTTGGCAGCAATCCGGGCCGGTTTTTTGCCGCTCTGCGGGGTGCACGTCTGTTGATGAACTCTGTCTCAGAGCTTCTTAAAGATGATGGGGATCTCGTCTGGCCCTACCGGATGTGCTTCCCAGTCTTTGCCGAGGATGATTTCAAAGCATGGCATGTCGCAGCAGGGATCAGACTACTGGAGTTCTTAGGCGACGGGACAGTGCCTTTTGACTTTGAAATGGTGCGGAAGAAGAATTCTGAGAAGTTACCTTTCTACTCTGATTTCCGTGATCCGGACAGCCTGAGCGCAGTCGCATGTTACAACGAGTTCAAGTTCGATTGGCCTGAAAGATATTGTGCAAGCATGGCGCTGGATGCCGAACGAAATGGTGCGGTCGTTCGAAACTATTGCAGTGCCAAGATAGTCGAGCAAGTCAACGAAGGCTGGCGGATTGAACTTTCAGATGATGGTGGCAGTGCCGAAGTTGTCGGCAGGCGCGTTCTGAACATAGCAGGCACCTGGACAGAAGCGGTCCTACCTAATGCCGCTAAAGAACCACTGGTCACAACAACAAAGGGCGTTCATTTGGTTGTTGAATTGCCGGATCGCTATCGCGGTCACGGCATCGCATCAATGAACAGCTTAGGGGAGCCGTATTATATAACGCCGCTCCACAAGAACTTCTTTTCAATCGGCGTGACTGAAACCCCATTCTCTGGAGATGCGAGTGATGTGCGGGCGGGCAAGGAGGATATCGATTTCCTGCTTGCGGAAACCAACCGGCTGCTCCCCAAACTGAACCTGACGAAGAAAGACGTTTTGCGCACATGGGCGGGCGTGCGTCCACTGACAAGCGGGGGCGCGCGGGATCGGGTGCTGCACGATCTCTCCAGCCAGGGTTACCCCGGTGTCTATGGCCTGACGTCTGGTGCCATAATAACCCATCGCGACAACGGCCGCATCCTGCGCGATAAGGTCAAGGAAACGCTGGAACCCTTTGGTGAAAAGGGCACTGTTGACTACACGCCTTTTACCTTTTCGCGCAGCGATAATTCGCCGGTTTTTCTGGAGGATGAGCCAGATGTCCGGGAAAGCGACCTTGAATACGCCGCAACACATGAACACAGCAGGACCTTGGCCGACGTTTTGGATCGCCGAACAGGCCTCGCTTGGCGGCGCACGCTCACTACTGACGAGATTTCGCGCGCGGCCGGTATCATCGGCAATGCGCTGAACTGGGACAATGAGCGGACAGCCGAAGAAGCACGCGCCTTTTCCGCGTATCAGCAACAGCAGTTTGGTGTGACTGAGGATTGCGAGGCACTGGCCGAATGACAAAGATCTACTCGGCGTTCAACATCCTCAAAGAGGGGTTGCGAGGCAATACTGGCTGGGCACCTGCATGGCGCAGCCCAGATCTGAAAGACGAATATGACATCGTGATCATTGGGGCAGGCGGGCACGGCCTGGCCACTGCCTACTACTTGGCCAAGGATCACGATGTCAAAAACATAGCGGTGATCGACAAAGGCTGGCTGGGGGGTGGCAATACCGGGCGGAATACCACTGTGATCCGGTCCAACTATTTCTACCCTGAAAGTGCGGCGCTCTACGACCTGTCCGTCAGGATGTACGAACGCCTGAGCCGCGAATTGAACTACAACGTTATGTTTTCGCAGCGCGGGATGCTGGTTTTGGCCCATTCCGAACCGGAAATGGAAATGGCGGCGCGATCCGTCAACGCGATGCAGCTCAATGACACTGACGCAGAGCTTGTCGGCCTGGATTTTGTAAAGAAGCGTGCGCCGATCCTGAATACGAGTCGGGATGCGCGATTTCCTATCCACGGCGCGATCTGGCAAAAACGTGCCGGCACGGGCCGACATGACGCTGTAGCGTGGGGATATGCGCGCGGGGCGGATCGCTTGGGCGTCGACATCATTCAGAATTGCGAAGTCACTGGCTTCATCACTGAAGCTGGGGTTTGCAAAGGTGTTGAGACCACTCAAGGTCCGGTCCGTGCTGCCCGCGTCGGGGCTGCTGCGGCTGGCCACAGCTCGGTTCTGGCTGGGATGGCCGGGTTCACATTGCCAATCCATTCATACGCCCTGCAGGCCTTTGTCAGCGAACCGATGAAGCCGATTATCGACACGGTGGCCTTCTCGCCAGCTTACGGAGCTTATTTTAGCCAATCCGACAAGGGCGGATTGGTTATCGGCGGGGGGCTTGATCGCGTCCCGTCCTATGGTCAGCGCGGGAACCAGCCAATGCAAGAGGCTGTCCTCTCAGGTCTCGTTGAAATGGCCCCCGCGCTGGCCAAGGTCAAACTGTTGCGCCACTGGGGCGGCAATGTGGATGTGACCCCCGACAGCTCTCCCGTTATTGGGCCGTCCGGCATTGACGGGCTCTACATAAACTGCGGCTGGGGTACGGGAGGGTTCAAGGCAATTCCGGCGGGCGGATATCTGTTCGCGCATATCCTTGCCACGGGTCAGCATCACGACATCAGTCGGCCCTTTGATCTTTCCCGATTTTCCACTGGAGCACTTGTTGACGAAGCCGCGGCCTCTGGCATCGCGCATTAGCAGGATACACTATGCAAATCTTCACATGCCCATTCTGCGGGCCTCGAAACGAGCGAGAGTTTCACTTCGCCGGTCAGGC
>CAZDXI010000013.1:0-9142 GCA_964509095.1 uncultured Rhodobacterales bacterium | reverse complement strand
TTCACATTCGACGGTGAAACCTATGAAGGGCATCCGGGTGACACGCTTGCATCCGCCTTGCTTGCGAATGACGTGCGGGTTGTCGGCAGAAGTTTCAAGTACCACAGGCCACGCGGCCTGTGGGGAGCGTGGTTTGATGAACCAAACGCGATTTTCGACGTCTCGCTAGGGGCTGCGTCTCTAACCAACTGCCCGGCAAGCATGACCTTGCTCGAAGCTGGCATGCACGCCCGCGCTGTCAACGCAACACCCACGGCTTCGCGCGACATCAAGGGCGTCCTGGACAAGGCAAGCAGGTTTTTGTCAGCGGGTTTCTACTACAAGACTTTCATGTGGCCGGACTGGCATCTCTTTGAGCCGATCATACGGAAAATGGCGGGGCTGGGCCATTTGGATCCACGTGAGATCGAGGGCTATCAGAGCGACCAACGCAATGACCAATGCGACTTGCTTGTGGTCGGAGGCGGCCCGGCTGGTCTGGGTGCCGCAATGCAAGCGGCTGAAGCTGGGCAGGATGTTGTCCTAGTGGATGACCAACCCAACCTTGGCGGCACCGCATGGCAGTATGATGAAATCGAGGGCAAGTCGTCGGCGGTCTGGGTGGAGGAACACAGGACGCGCCTGATTGCGGCAGGCGGGCGCATATTCGAACGCACAACAGCGTTTGGGGTTTATGACCACCGCATGATTGCGCTTGCACAAGATCACGGATTTGCGAAGGCACCGGGCTTGACCCGTATGCGGGTACGGCGCTGCGTTCTTGCGACGGGCGCGATTGACAGGCCGATGACCTTTGCGATGAACGACGTGCCGGGCGTCATGTCGCTGAATGGCGCATTGGAATATCTTGCGCGATATGGCGTGCTTGCGGGCCGCGAGATTGCTGTGATGGCACCACATGGGTTGGCCGAAATTTCGGTGTCACGGCTCCGAGCGGCCGGGGCGCAGGTTACAACAATTACCGATCTAGATGTGACGCCAGAGGCGCTTGGCAGGAAGTCTGTGCGGGGTTTGCGAACTGGCCGCGACATCATCGCTTGCGACACAATCCTGACCTCCGCTGGGTTGATGCCCGTGCTGCACCTATGGTCCCATGCGGGCGGCAAACTGACCTGGGACGATTCAGCGGCCGCTTTTGTGCCCGGACAGGGCCCCGACTGGATGCAAGCGCTTGGGGCTGCGAATGGCACTTTTGATTTGGACGATGCGCTAGCTGAGGCCAGCGCGGCGGCTCGCAACGCGACAACGCCTCCAAGGAAATTTACTTATTCAGCCGCGCCGCCAGTGCCGCAGCCGAACAAAAAGCGGCAATGGATTGATTTGCAACACGATGTCACCTTCAAGGACATCGAGCTCGCGTCGCGGGAAAACTACGCCTCTGTCGAACATCTTAAGCGTTATACGACGCTTGGCATGGCGTCCGATCAGGGCAAAACGTCCAACGTCGCAGGTCTCAGCGTGATGGCCAAGCTGCGCGGCAAAACGATACCCGAAGTTGGAACGACAACATTTCGTCCCCCCTTTGTGCCTGTCCCGCTGGAGCTTTATCGCGGCGCACACAGAGGCGAGCAGTTTCACCCGCTTAAGCGACTGGCCTTGGAGCCTGAGCATCGAGAGGCTGGAGCGGCACTTGGTGAATATGGCGGGTGGCTTCGCCCTGCTTGGTACGGTTTGGACAAAAGCTGCGTCGCCGATGAGGTCAGAATGTCACGCAATGCGGCCTCGATCCTGGATTCTTCCCCTCTTGGTAAAATCGATGTCATGGGCCCGGATGCAGAGCAGTTCATGAATTTCGTCTATTACAACACGATGCGGACGCTGAAACCGGGTCGGCTACGCTATGGTTTCCTGCTGACCGAAGGCGGTATTGTCTTCGACGACGGAGTGGTCTCACGACTGGGCCCGAAGCGCTTTACCATTTTCTGTTCATCTAGCCACGGAGAGGCCGTGACTGCTGCGTTGGAGAGTTGGAGACAGGACGGGAATGACCCGGATCGGATATTCATTCACGATACAACGCATCAATGGGCGACGGTCACACTTGCCGGTCCCAAGGCGCGCGAGATCGTCACGGCGATGGATCTGGGCGCTAACCTATCCCCCGACGCACTGCCACACATGGCCTCAACGGAAGGACGATTTGCGGATGCGCAGGTTCGGATCAATCGTGTTAGCTTCACTGGTGATGTCAGTTTCGAACTATCCATCGCGTCCTCAAAGGCAGCGGCACTTTGGGCCGCTGCGGTGGAGATCGGCAAACCTTTGGGCGCCGGTCCGATTGGCATTGAAGCGCTCTCGATCCTGCGTGCCGAGAAAGGTTACATTATTGTTGGCCGGGACACCGATGGCGCGACGATGCCGCATGATTTGGGATTTGGTGCGCCCCGTCTAAAGAAGACGACCGCATTTGTTGGTGACCGCGCGCTACACACCGTCGAGGCCAAACGCGCCGACCGCAAGCGGTTGGTCGGCTTGACAGTTTCGCTCGGAGAAGGCGCACTACCGAATGGTAGCCATCTAATAATTTCAACAGAAGGCAAGCGGCGCTCAGTCGGTTTTGTAACATCAAGCTATGACAGTCCAACGCTTGGAAAGCCGATCGCATTGGCCCAATTGGAAGCCGCGCACGCTGTGGAGGGTGAAACTGTAGAGGTCTTTCATCTTGGCGAGACCAGAACTGCACTGGTGACATCCCCATGCTTTTACGATCCCGAGGGAGCACAGTTGAATGCGTGACGACCGCACGAAATGGCAGGCCTTCAGGAAAGGTCAAAAAGAAGATATCACACATCCCGGCATCTCAATTTCTGAGTTTCTACCGGAGCGACTGACGTTGATTTCTGGCCCAGTTGACGCGGCATTCAAGTTCGCCGGGGTGAAAAGTGCCATTGCTTGGCCTGACGTGGCCACCGGCCAAACGCATGCACTGTCCATTCGCCGAGACCGCATTATTTTGGTCAATGGTCCCGAAATTTCGGATGGCTGGTATTCGCAACCGGGTCTGGCTGTCTCTGACATGACCGCCGGATACCGATCTTGCAACGTTGTTGGACCCTTGGCATCTGAAACCTTAGCGCGCGGTGCTGAAATCGATCCGTCCATCCCGTCCGCTTCAGTAGCACGCGCCTTTGCCGGGTATCCTGTCTTCTTGCACGTGTACGAAGCGGGCCATGCCTTTCGACTCTATGCTAGCCGCGCGTATTTTGAGGGTCTTTGGGGCACAATTAGTTCATTCTCAAGCGCGATCGAAAGCTGATGGGAAAACGACGAACCTAAATCAACGAATGCACATCCGAAGCGACCAAAGCAGATATTTGAAACAGGGGCTTCATCGATCATCCTGTCTGTTCCTGTCAATTGCTCTTACAATCTTCGCTGTGTCGTAAACGAATGGCGGCTATCGTCGCCGCCGCGCGGCGCGACAATCCAAGCATGCGCAGCAATTATTGCGCTGTATGCGCGCGCCGCGCGAATTAGAAGTGACTGGGTTGGGCTCAAACCGGACACTGCCAACAATCGCCGACGCAGTAACGCCCTCCCCCCTCACTCCCCCGAGTAATACCCCACGACATCCCCGTCCGTCGTACATCCCAAGCCGTTCAGCAAACGGTTGGAGTAGTTGAAATAGGCGCAGACCTGGTTGACTTCGAGGATCTCTCCGTCCGAGCAGCCGGCGATCTTCAACGCCTCGAAATCGGATTTGACCATTTTGCCCACATCCGTTGTCAGCTTCGCGGCATAGCGCAACAAGGCCAATTCCTTGCCGGAGAATTCATCTTCGGGGCGACCTGCCTTCAACGCGACGAAGATGCGGTCGCTGCGGGGTTGGTCCTTTAACAAGTTACGAACGTTCATGAAATGGTGCGTCAGGGAATAGGTGCAGTCGTTCAGGATGGAGGTGTAGCTCGCCACGACCTCCAGAAACCAGAAGGGCAGCGAATTTTCGTCAGAATGCAGCACAGAGCGGTAGAGGGTGACATGGCCGTTCATCGTCTCGGGGCGCAGGGAATGCACACGCATGACGGTGTCGACAGTGCCATGGGGCGTGCGGGCGTGGTCGAGCAACTCACGAAGGCGGGGGCCCGCTTCGTCGTCGGAAATCATCTTGATCCAGGCGGTCATGGGGTGGTCTCTCCTTCCCGCGAAAAGGGATTGGCGTCGATGGACTGAGCAACACGGGTGCGAAAGCGCATGGCCCCGGCGTCCAGAGCGAGGTTCACATAGCTGCTGGTGCGCGTCGCCATGCCGGTTTGCACGTATTCGAGCACGTCTTTGTCCTCCTGAAATGCCATTTTGGCGCCTTCAAACATGCGCGCAGACAGGGCCGCATCGTCGGCATGCATGTTGCGATGCTGGAACCAGAAATACCGGGAGGACGTGTCATCGATTGGCGTGATGAAGTTGTAAGAGATGTTGATAAAGGCGTTCGGAGACAGGGGTTTATCCGCCCCGCCCTCGCCTGACGGCGTATAGACGGACATGTTGATCGCGGTTGAGGGCAGACGACATTCGTAGTGCTGCTTGCGATCACAGGTGGGGCCAAAGGGCAGCATGTCGGCATAATAAGGTGGCGGCGGTTCATCGAGGATCCAGCGGGAGACGATGACGCCGTCGGGCGTTTCCTCCAGATCCAGCGGGCGCGTGTCGGTCCCGGCCCCGGCGAAAGAGGTCAAATGCACCCAAGCCACGTGCGAGGGATCGAGCAGGTTGTCGATGATGTAGAGGTAATGCGCGTCCATCGACAGCGCACCGGTGTCTGTCTTGCCCCAGTCCGGATTGTCGAAGTTGGGAATGTCGAGGATTTGGCTCGGGTCGGCCTGTTCCGGCGCGCCCATCCAGAGCCACAGGAACCCCCAGCGATCCTCGGCCGGGTAACTGTGCACAGCGGCACGGCGCGGCGGCGTGTCAAGCTGGGTGGGCGCACTGACGCAAGTCCCGGAGCCATCAAAGGTTAGGCCGTGATAGCCGCAGACCACCTGATCGTTGACGATCTTGCCACGGGAAAGCGGCAGCTTGCGATGGGGACAGGCGTCCTCCAGCGCGTGGGGCGCGCCGTGGCGGTCGCGGTAGATCACGATGTGCTGGTCAAGCATCGTAAGCGGAACCAAGCTTTGGTCGAAATCTGCCGAGCGGCCTGCGACGTACCAGCACTCATGCACATACCCGGTGGCGGCTGGCAGATCAGGTCTCATGCTTGGTCAGCGGCGTAGAGGTCGTAAGCCGCAAGCGCTTTGGCCGAGAACGCATAGGATGGCCCACCGCCCATATAGGTCGCCATCGAGAGCGCTTCGCAAAATTCTTCACGCGTGGTGCCAAGGCGCACGAGGGAGCGGACGTGAAAGCCGATGCAACTGTCACAGCGCGTGGCAATGGCGATACCCAACGCGATGAGTTCTTTGGTCTTTTCGCTGAGCGCACCATCTGTCTTGGCGGCTTTTCCCATCATGCCGAAGCCTTTCACGGTCTCCGGAATTTCTTTGTTCAGCTTACCGATATTGGCTTCGGTCTCGGCCATGAAGTCGTGCCAGTCCATGCGTCGTCTCCCCTTGAGTTGGGATGAGCGTAGCGGGGTGTTTGGGGAATTCCAATGTGGGGTTTTGGACGGGGTGCGAATGCGGCTGCCCGTGCGGGCGAGCGGACAGCCCTTTACGTCCCGAAGGCGCAAGGCGACACTGGAGCAGAAAAACAAATAGGAACCGTCATCATGTCCCAGCCACAAATTTCCAACATGCTTCTTGGGGCGTTGGTCGCGGATGCGGCCAGTCTGGGATTGCACTGGTTGTACGATGCTGACCGGATTGCCGAGATCACCCGGCGCCAGGACGGTCAGTGCGCGTTTACCCCGATTGATGCTGCGAATTTCGAAGGTGTCGCGGGGTACTTTGCCCATGGCGAGCGCGAGGATGGCGCGTTGACCCAATACGGCGAAGTTCTGAGGTTGACGATACAGTCGATGAATATCACCGGCCAGTTTTCCGTCACGGAGTATCAGGCTGCGTTCGCAGGGCATTTTGGCCCGGGTGGCACATATCACGGGTATATTGATCGGCCCACGCGGGGCGCGCTTGAAAACATCGCCAACGAACAAAATCCATCGGGCATTGATGACGACCAAAACCCGGCCGTGTCACGATTGCCTGCCATTGTCGGCCGCTACCACAAAGCGACAAACCTGCACGAGGTCATCGCAGACTCCATGCACGTGACAAACGTGAATGACGTTGCTTTGTCTTACAGTCATGCGCTCGCAGACGCCGTGTCACGCGTTCTGAGCGGAGAGAGCGTGCAGGATGCTTTGCATGCCGCGGCGCAATCCGCAGATGCGTCCATAAAACCCGACTTGGTGAATGCTTTATCTACCGAGGAAACCGACTCAACAGAGTTTGCAGGATTGGTCGGACGGGCCTGTCATCTTCCAACTTCTGGCCCGGTGATGTTCCACATTTTGAAGCACGCCAACAGCTATCGCGACGCAATCGACCGGAATATCTTGGCAGGCGGTGACAGCGCGGGCCGGGCTATTTGTATCGGTGCCATCATGGGAGGCGCCCATGGTTTTGCAGAGCCGACGGGCATTCCTCTGGACTGGGTTTTGAAGATGAAGGATGCCAGAGACATCTGGGACGACTGCCGACGCTTTGAAAATCAGGGAAAATGAAGTCCTGCGGCCCGGCAAACCGGCAAAGGCGTCAGCCAGAGCGCATCGCTTGCAGACGCGCAGATGTGGTGTCCATGCGCGACTTGACCAAGTTGAGTTCGGACTTTGAAAAGGTTTCGGCCATTGCGGCGACAACGTCTGACTGGATAGCATAGGCTTGGCGCCCCAGCGTTTTGCCTTCGGGCGTAAGAGACAACATCCAGGCGCGTTGATCTTGTGTCGATCGACGCCGCACGATCAGAGCGTCCGCTTCAAAGCGCGTCACCAACATGCTGATCCCGCTTTTCGCGGAAAAGCAGCGCTGGGATAGCTGCTGTTGGGTCAATTCCTTGGACCGGAGCAGGTTCATCAGAACCTCATGTTCCAGCACAGACAGACCCAAGGGCACGAGGCGATGCGCCAGCGTTGTCGTACATTCGTTATAGGCCCGCACCACCGCCAGCCACGTGTCGAGAGGCAGGTCGAGAGGCGCGTCGTCGCCGGGGTTCTGGTCGTTGTCTTGCGTCATGGCGCCAGTGTACCTCACCGCTTGATTAGTTCAAATATGATCTATATGGTTCAAAAATGAACCATAATGGAGCCCTGTGATGAGCTTGTATCTGCGGCTGATCTGGACCCTTCTGCGCGCGTGGCGACTTCCTCAGCTATCGCTGGAGGATGTTTTCGAGCGCGAGTTCCGGGTGCTTCCCAACGACATCGATATCAATTTCCACATGAATAACGGCCGGTACCTGACGGTCGCGGACTTGATGATTGTGGAGTTCTTTGCGCGGACCGGTTTTCTGAGGACGCTGTTGAAGAACAAATGGAAGCCCGTGATTGGCGGGTCCATCATTACCTACCGCAAGCAATTGAAACTGGGTCAGAAATACAAGCTGAGCTATCAATGGGTCGGCGCGGATGCCAATTGGAATTACCTGTGCTTCCGGTTCACGACACTGGATGGAACGCTCTGCGCAACGGGGTATTCCAAGGGGGCAGCGCTGTCCCGAAAAGGTATTGTGCCGAATGCACGGTCCTTTGAAGCGCACGGTCTTGAGCAACCCGATATGGCTTTACCGAGCGCAGTTCTGGACTGGAATGACAGCGAAGCAAAGCTGGTGGCCTGATCCGGGCAGGTTCGGCTTTCAAACCCGCTCGTCCGAGCCCATCTTACGTTCCAGCCAACGGACTCCGGCGCTGATGATGAGGACCAGCACCAGATATTCCACGATCAGCAGGGAATAGATTTCCAACGGGCGGTACTCGGTCACGACCAGTTCGTTGGCACGACGGGTAAGTTCCTGCATGCCGATAACGGAAGCAAAGGCGCTCATTTTCACGATATAGATGAACTGGTTGGCCAGCGGCGGCAGGATGCGGCGGATGGCTTGGGGCAGGATCACATAGCGCATGGTCTGGCGATAGTTCAGCCCAATCGTCTGGGCCGCTTCGCTTTGGCCACGCGCGATGGACTGGATGCCAGAGCGGTAGATTTCGGCTGTAAACGCACTGTCGGACACGGCCAGAGTGATGATCGCCCCCCAGAATGGATCAATCGGGACATTGAGGCCCATCGATTTGAAGATGATCGGCAGCCCGTAAAACACCCAGAACAGCATGGGCAGCAACGGGATGGAGCGCACGAATTCCACATAGATCCGGTTCACCAGCCGCCAGCCACGTTTGGAGGACTGCCCCGGCAAGGCCACAAGCAGGCCCAACACAATCGAGATTGACGCGGCGATAACCGAGATCAGGATCGTCGCCCCCATGCCGGAGATCAGGAATTTGATGTTGGTCCAGCCCGACGCGGTACGCGGGTCGATCACGTACCAGCCCCATGTGCCGGACGCACCGCAACCTGCCAACAAAAGCAACGCGGCAAAGGGAAGGATCAGTCGTTTCATGATGCGCCCTCCCCTAGTGCTGCAAAATCTGGCTGAGGAACTTCTGGCAACGGTCCGTCTGGGGATTGCCAAAGAACGCTTCGGGCGTGCCGTGTTCGACGATCTCGCCTTCGTCCATAAAGACCATCTGGTCGGCAACCTTGCGGGCAAATCCCATCTCATGGGTCACCACAACCATCGTCATCCCGTCCTGAGCGAGTTCGACCATGACGTCGAGCACTTCGGAAATCATCTCCGGGTCGAGCGCAGAAGTCGGTTCGTCAAAGAGCAGCACCTTGGGTTCCATACAGAGCGAGCGGGCGATGGCGACACGCTGTTGTTGCCCACCGGACAAGGCCTTGGGCATTTTGTCGGCTTGGTCGGGGATACGCACGCGGGTCAGGTAGTGGCGCGCGCGCTCTTCTGCGTCGGCGCGACTAAGGCCGCGGGCTTTCATCGGTCCCAAGGTCAGGTTGTCGAGCACACTCAGATGCGGAAAAAGGTTGAATTGCTGGAACACCATGCCGACCTCGCCCTGAATTGAGGCGATGGAGGCCGCGTCGTTGGTCAGTTCCCGCCCATAAAGGCGGGTCGTGCCACGCTGGTGTTCTTCGAG
>CAZDXI010000012.1:7701-25318 GCA_964509095.1 uncultured Rhodobacterales bacterium | reverse complement strand
CGGGTAACGGATACAGCCATCCAGATTCATGGCGGTATGGGCTTGATGGACGACTACCCGTTGGAACGTTTCTGGCGAGATGCCCGTGTCGAGCGCATCTGGGACGGAACCTCCGAAATCCAGCGCCACATCATCAGTCGCGACCTATTGCGTGCACTTGGGGCCTGAATGAAGCCGCTTGAACGATTGCTCCGGGCTGAAACGCTTGCTGTTGTGGGTGGAGGTGCATGGTGTGCATCCATCATGAAGGCCGCCAGCATGATTGGCTTCAAAGGGCAGATTTTCCCAGTCCACCCCAGCGGCAAAGAGATCGCAGGGCTGCGCGCGTACACGTCTCTCAAAGACTGGAATGGCAAGATCGACGGAGCGTTCATTGGTGTGAACAGACGCGCAACGCTGGATGTCGTCCAAGAGTTGTCCGAACTCAATGCAGGCGGAGCCATTTGTTTCGCGTCAGGCTTTGCCGAAGCTGAGGCGGAAGACGCTGAAAGCACCGATCTACAAGCTCAGTTGATCGCTGCGGCGGGTGATATGCCAATACTTGGTCCGAATTGCTATGGGTTCATCAACGCGCTGGATCAAGTCGCCGTATGGCCAGACCAACACGGGATGCGAGCCGTGGACAGGGGCGTTGCGATCCTCACCCAAAGCTCGAACATCGCGATCAATATGACGATGCAACGGCGCGCCTTGCCCATTGCCTACGTGATTACCTGCGGTAATCAGGCCCAGACATCCCAAGCCCAAATGGCCAGCGCGCTTCTGGATGACGACCGCGTTACGGCCATTGGCCTACATATTGAGGGGTTTGGCGACACACTGGAGTGGCACGCTCTCGCTCAAAAAGCCCATAAGAAAGGCGTTCCGCTGGTTGCAATCAAAGTTGGGCAATCTGAACAAGCGCAGTTGGCTGCAGTCTCTCACACCGCGTCAATGGCAGGAAGCGACGCCGGAGCGGATGCCCTGTTAAGACGTTTGGGCATCGGGCGCGCGTTCGACGTTCCGACCTTCCTTGAATGCCTTAAGCTTCTGCACATGGAACAGCGCCTTGACGCGCCAACGCTGAGTTCAATCTCGTGTTCAGGGGGCGAGGCTTCGTTGTTCGCAGACACAATACAAGGCACAGAACTGACGCTGCCTCCACTGGATAACATGCAAAAACAGGCTCTAAGAAAGGCACTTGGGCCGTTGGTGGCACTGGCGAACCCGCTGGATTACCACACCTATGTCTGGCGTGATGCCGAGGCAATGACCGCTGCATGGGCACCGATGGCAAGTCCAGACACTGGTCTCACTATGGCAATTGTGGATTACCCGCACACCGACGCCAGCGATTGGGTCTGCGCCACTCAGGCCGCTCTGAACGTGAGGGCTAAGACCGGTCGACCTGTTGCCGTCGTGGCAACGCTGCCCGAATTGATGCCGGAAGACACCGCCAAAGAACTGATGGAGGGCGGGGTTATCCCAATGCACGGCTTGCGCGAAGCGGTGGCCGCAGCTGACATTGCTGCACATGTGTCCGCTCCATCGAACCTCCCTCCGCTGCCCGGTGGAAGTTCGGGTGAAACGCGTGTGTTGACGGAAGCCGAAGCGAAATTCGAATTGTCTGCGCATGATCTCGACCTGCCGCGTCGTGTGGAAACGTCGTTGGAGTCGATCGTGGATGATGCAGCTTCATTGCTTGCGCCTTTGGCGCTGAAAGGACTCGGTGTTGCACACAAGTCCGAAGCAGGTGCGGTCGTCCTTGGTGTAACGCACGAAGCACTGGAACAAGCCGCTGGAGACATGCCTGCCGAACGGTTTCTGGTCGAAGAAATGGTGACCGATGGGGTCGCTGAACTGTTGATTGGTGTTACCCGCGACCCTGCACACGGCATGGTCCTGACAATTGGTGCAGGCGGGACATTGACCGAGGTCTGGCAGGACACAACGAGCCTTCTGATGCCAGTTACCGCGAATGATGTCGAACAGGCTCTAACCCGGCTCAAAATCAACAAACTGCTTTTGGGATTCAGAGGCAAGCCGCCCGCGTCTATCCCGGCACTTGTGACTGCGGTCATGGCCGTTCAAAACTATGTCGAACGACACCACGAGACGCTTGATGAAGTCGAAGTAAACCCACTGATCTGCACCCCCACTCGAGCCGTGGCGGTAGATGCATTGATACGAAAGGTATGACGCATGGATGTGATTAAGACTCGACGAGAAGGCGCGATCCTCGAAGTAATCCTTGATCGACCCAAAGCCAATGCAATCGATCTCGCGACTAGTCGGGTTATGGGTGAAGTTTTTGCCGGTTTCCGAGACGATCCTGATCTGCGGGTCGCTATTCTGACGGGCGCTGGGGACAAGTTCTTTTGCCCCGGATGGGATTTGAAGGCAGCCGCAGATGGCGATGCGGTTGATGGAGACTATGGCGTCGGTGGTTTTGGTGGTCTTCAAGAACTGCGGGACCTGAACAAACCAGTTATCGCGGCAGTTAACGGTATCGCTTGCGGTGGCGGGCTGGAGCTTGCGTTGTCGGCTGACATGATCCTCGCAGCGGATACGGCAACCTTTGCATTGCCGGAAATCAGATCAGGCACCGTCGCGGATGCGGCAAGCATCAAGCTGCCCAAGCGCATCCCATATCACATCGCGATGGAGCTACTTTTGACAGGGCGTTGGTTTGATGCCGAAGAAGCGCATCGCTGGGGTTTGGTGAACGAAGTTTTGCCGGGCGACAAACTGATGACGCGCGCTTGGGAGCTTGCAGAACTCATCGCGTCTGGCCCTCCCTTGGTGTACGCGGCCATCAAGGAAGTCGTGCGCGACGCAGAAGACAGCAAATTCCAGGATGCCTTGAACAGGATCACACAGAGGCAACTGCGTACTGTCGATGTCCTTTATGGTTCCGAGGATCAGCTTGAAGGTGCGCGCGCGTTTGCGGAAAAGCGCGATCCGGTTTGGAAGGGCCGCTAACGCTTGGTCAGGTGAAGCAAGATGGCCATGTCGTTGGCATGGTCAACGTCTGCGCCCTCCCGATAGATACGTGTTTTGGTGGCAGTCACGGGATGCAGAGCCGGCTCTAGTTCGCGCAGTTTTGCGTCAAAACCGGTGGCTTCATAATGTGCGTCACGAACAGAGATCACGGCAAGTCCACCGGAGGAAAGCAAACGTACAACCTCATCCAGACCATCCGGACCGACATGGCCAAGCGTGAATGTGCCCGCACTGACAATGCCAGTGTAACGGCCTGCAATGGCATCCAAACCTTCGAGTATGTCACCGGGAAAGACTGTTTCATACACACCCTTGCCGACGGCAACATCCAGCATTTCGGGCGATATATCTGTTCCGTGTACCGGCCCAACCCCATGCTGTGCCAAAGCCTCACCACAGGCACCGGTACCCGCACCAACGTCCAAAACCGGACCGCGTCCACCCGCAGCTACGAAGGCAGACACCACATTTAAGTGCAGGATGTACTGCGTGGTCTCCATGAAGTCTGCGTCATAGGTCGACGCCCAAACACTATAAAGCGCACGCGAGTCATCCGGTGTTTGCAAGGCGTAGGCGCGATCAAGTTCGGGCGTATCTGACATGCGATCATCACACACCAATAATGCTGACTGGCGCAAGTCATTGCACTATGGGCAATCACGGGCCACATAAGGCTCATGAACACGTTGCTTTCCTTTGGTCATGGCTACAGCGCACGCGCACTTTCGGACCTGTTGCTGCCGAAAGGGTGGCGCATTATCGGTACGACCCGCGCCAAAGCGAAATTTGGTGAGTTGCGCGCCAGCGGCATTGAACCCATCGTATTCCCCGGTGATGACATTGACGCCGCTTTGGACGCGGCAACGCATATCCTCGTGTCGGCGGGCCCGTCCGAGGATGGCGACCCGGTACTAAACGAATTGCGCGCGAAGATTGCCGAACGCGCGGAACAGTTTGCTTGGGTCGGGTACCTGTCCACGACCGGGGTTTATGGCGATCACCAGGGTCGCTGGGTGGATGAAAGTACGCCACTGACTCCGTCCACCCGTCGCGGCACGTGGCGCAAACAAGCCGAAGAAGACTGGCAAAGTATCCCGCACTTACCGCTTCATATCTTTCGGCTCGCCGGGATCTATGGACCCGGGCGCGGCCCGTTTTCCAAGGTTCTGAACGGAACCGCGCGACGTATTATTAAAGAGGGGCAAGTTTTTAGCCGAATCCATGTGGAGGACATCGCGCAGGTTTTACGCGCATCAATAGCCCGCCCAAATCCGGGACAGGCTTACAATCTGTGTGACGACGACCCCGCTCCACCGGAAGACGTAATCGCATATGCCGCAGAGTTGCTGGGTGTTCCAATCCCCGAAGCCATAGACTTTGAAACTGCAGATATGACGCCCATGGCACGCAGCTTTTATGCAGAGAACAAACGCGTCAAGAACACGCGGATCAAAGACGAATTAGGTGTCGAACTGCTGTACCCTAACTACAAGTCGGGCCTACGTGCTCTGATGCGCACCGAGTTTCAAAGCTAAGCCACTATTGAGCT
Organism: uncultured Rhodobacterales bacterium; assembly: GCA_964509095.1. Classification (GTDB taxonomy): domain Bacteria; phylum Pseudomonadota; class Alphaproteobacteria; order Rhodobacterales; family Rhodobacteraceae; genus Aliishimia. The sequence goes on along the minus strand of CAZDXI010000012.1, from coordinate 20,787 downwards.
GGTGTTGTGGAGGGTCGTGCAATCTGTTGACGACGGATAACCCAGTTCAGAAAGCCGAACCCAGCCAATACAAGGTGCGCAAAAACGATGTTGGCCATGTAAAAACCCGCACGATCTGACAAGTCCATGTTGTTCAGGAAAGGATACGGCAACCCACTCGTCACGTTGCCTGCTGGTTCGATATTAAACCTATGCACAAAGACTTCGATCCATAGGATGTAGGCACTAATCACCGCAATGAGAGGCGCAACAACCTTCCAAGGACGTCCAAATGCGCGCGCGATGAATAAGGCGTCGAACACCTGCAAAGCGGGGCCGAGCGCATGCAGGTAGTATTGCTGATGCCATGCGACTGGCCCATTGCTGTTCACCAAGGCAGGGTCAACCAGGAACAGCCTCCAATACATGAAGACGACCATGACATTCAAAACTGCCGCGCAAGCTGCCGTTCGATCATGGGCGCGCACGTCACGCCGCTGGGACAGAGCCAACATGCGGGACGCGGAATAAAAGCTAAGGAACAATGCCCATATTGTGAGGAACCGGAATGGTCCGCCCGGATGCGAATAATCGTGGCTGAGAATCTGATACAGACAATAACAACCCGCCAACAGAAACGTCACCCAGCGAAATGCCAAAATTGGCGCGCTGTAAATATTCATGCTCGAAATTCCTTTTTGAAAGGAAAATCGCAGAATTCTGCCATCAAAACAAAGAAATTTTCAACCTATGCACGGACTTGGCCAAAAGACGCCACTCCAAGTGTGTCGAGCACTTTGGCTTCGATATGTTCGGCATTCATCTGCGCGACACTGTACATGTCCGAAGGAGACGCTTGGTCAATGAAGATATCCGGCAGCACCATCGAGCGATACTTGAGACCGGTATCAAATAGGCCATCCTCTGCAAGGAAATGCGCGACATGCGATCCGAAGCCGCCAACGGCGCCTTCTTCAATGGTAATCAGCGCTTCATGATCCGCCGCGAGTTGCCGAATCAGATCTTGGTCCAAAGGCTTGGCAAATCGCGCATCTGCGATCGTTGGATTGATGCCTTTTGCCGCCAGCGCCTCGGCTGCTTTGATCACTTCCGACAGGCGTGTCCCGAATGACAACAACGCAACGCGGCCGCCTTCCTGAATGATGCGGCCCTTGCCAATCTCAAGTACTTCGCCACGTTCAGGCAAGTCGACGCCCGCCCCTTCGCCACGTGGATAGCGGAAAGCGATTGGTCCGTCGTTATGCGCGGCAGCCGTGGCGACCATGTGCATCAACTCTGCCTCATCCGCCGCCGCCATCACGACCATGCCCGGCAAGTTGGCAAGATATGCCACATCAAACGCACCGGCATGAGTCGCGCCATCTGCACCAACTAAACCAGCCCGGTCGATAGCAAAGCGCACTGGCAACCGTTGGATCGCCACGTCATGCACAACCTGATCGTAACCACGCTGCAGGAAAGTCGAATACATCGCGCAAAAAGGCTTCATACCGCCCGCAGCAAGACCAGCAGCGAAAGTCACACCGTGTTGTTCTGCAATACCCACATCGAAACATCTGGATGGATATCGTTCCGCGAAAAGGTTGAGCCCGGTTCCGTCTGGCATGGCAGCCGTAACGGCGCAAACTTTGTCATCCGCGGCAGCTTCGGCCAAAAGCCCCTTAGCGAACACACTGGTGTAGGACGGCGCATTGGACGGAGCTTTTTTTTGTTCTCCAGTAATAACGTCAAACTTGGACACCCCGTGCCCTTTGTCTCGAGCTTGCTCAGCCGGGGCGTACCCTTTGCCCTTTTTGGTCAGCACATGGATCAACACGGGGCCGGTTGCACGGGATTTCACAGTGCGCAGAACCGGTAAAAGCTGGTTCAAATCGTGGCCATCAATCGGGCCCAGATACGAAAACCCAAGCTGTTCAAACAGCGTCCCGCCAACAGCCATGCCTTTCAGCACGTCTTTGGCGCGCTTCGCCCCCTCGCGGAACGGTTCCGGCAACAGACTGACCGCTCCTTTAGCCGCCGCTTTAAGGTCCTGAAACGGTTCTTCGGCATAAAGCCGGGACAAGTAGGACGACATCGCCCCAACTGGCGGCGCGATGGACATTTCGTTGTCATTCAGGATCACAAAAAGCCGCTTGCCCAAGTGACCCGCATTGTTCATCGCCTCATAGGCCATGCCTGCGCTCATAGACCCGTCGCCGATCACCGCGATAGCGTCGCCCAAACCTTCTGGGACAACACCGCCCAGATCCCGCGCTACGGATAAACCCAAAGCAGCAGAAATCGATGTGGAGCTATGCGCGGCGCCGAACGGATCATATGGGCTTTCGGAGCGTTTGGTGAACCCACTCAGACCATCCTTCTGGCGTAGGGTGCGGATACGATCTCGGCGCTCCGTCAGGATTTTATGCGGGTAGCATTGGTGACTCACATCCCAAACCAGCTTATCCCGTGGCGTGTCAAACACCGCGTGCAGCGCGACGGTCAACTCAACCACTCCGAGCCCTGCACCCAGATGACCACCTGTCTCGGACACGGCTGAAATCGTCTCTGCCCGCAATTCGCGGGCGAGTTGGCTCAGCTGCGCGTCGCTCAACCGTTTCAGATCAGCAGGTCGCGCGACCTCATCCAACAACGGTGTTTGTGGGCGCTCTGACATGGGTGACCTCCTGGTCTGGTGTGCGGGCGGCGGGCAGTTAGCTGTCGCGCGAGATAACGAAACGAGCCGTGTCGCGCAACGTATCCGCCGCTTCACCATACTGATCTAAGTGCGAAATTGCGGAATCCATTAGCTGCCCAGCGCGGCGTTTGGCCTCATCCAGTCCAAGCAATGACACAAAGGTCGCTTTGCCCGCATCCTGATCTTTTCCGACAGCCTTACCGACGGTAGAGGCATCTCCCTCGACATCCAGAATGTCGTCAGCGATTTGAAAGGCGAGGCCAAGGTCACGCGCATACGCTTGGAGCGGGCCGATATCCGCCTCCGCCAGACGCGGACCGGCACAGGCGGCCCATTCGATCAAAGCGCCGGTCTTTCCTCTTTGTAGAGCCTGAATTTCATCCAGTGTCAGTGGCGCGACAGCGCTTTCTGCCGCTATGTCGAGAGCTTGTCCCAGCACCATGCCTTCTGCTCCGGATGCCTTGGCGAGGCTCGACGCGAGCTCGGCGCGAACTTCTGCCGAGCCGACCTCGGGTTGTGTGACAAGTTCAAATGCCAAGGTTTGCAGCGCATCACCAGCAAGAACTGCGGTCGCGTCGTCCCATTTCACGTGCACTGTGGGTTGGCCCCGACGCAAATCGTCATCATCCATGCAGGGCAGATCATCATGCACGAGACTGTAGGCGTGCAGGGCTTCGATACCCGTTGCAGGCAAGATCGCCTGATTAGGGTCTATTTCATGCAGCCGCGCACTTTCCATCACGAGGAAACCGCGCAGCCGCTTACCGCCATTGGTAGCATGCGCCATAGCCTGAACAACGGGCAGGGGCTGCAATGACCCAAGCACATTGTCAAACTGCGCCTGAATCCGCGCGGCACAGTCATTCAGCCTTTTACGAAACAAGAATTATTGCCCTTCGACCGGTGTCAGGCCCGTCGGATTGCCGTCTTTGTCCAGCGTAATCGCGGCAACTTTTTCCTCGGCCTCTTTCAGCTTGGCCTCACAACGGGCCTTCAACGCCGCACCCCGTTCATAGAGCTTGATGGAATCGTCCAGTGCCACGTCCCCGCGTTCCAATTGGGTCAGAACCTGCTCCAGTTCTGCCATGGCTTGTTCAAAGCTCATTTCGTCCACGGGCATATCGGTCATGTTGCAGCCTTCATCAATTCTTCCACATGTGCGCGGGCAGATGCACCCAAAGCATCCAGATCATATCCGCCTTCAAGGACAGAAACCACCCGGCCGTCACAATGCTCTTTCGCTATCGTGCAGATTTCCGAAGTGATGTGTGCAAAATCGGCGACGGTCCAACGCAGATTGGCAAGCGGATCATCCTGATGCGCATCGAACCCGGCAGAAATCAGGATCAACTGCGGATCAAACGCGCGAACCCTCGCAAATACCGGCTCCCAACCTGCGCGCATCTCGCGACCACCAGAACCTGGATCAAGTGGGACATTTATAATCGTGTCATGCGGACCGGTTTCGGACGCATATCCAGACCCGGGCCACAGCGGCATTTGATGTGAGGACGCAAACAAGATGCGCGGGTCGTGCTGGACCAGTGCTTGCGTGCCATTGCCGTGGTGCACGTCGAAGTCCAGAATCGCGACGCGTTCCAGCCCTTTGTTTTCCAAGGCGTGCATCGCAGCAATCGCAACATTGCCAAAGATGCAAAATCCCATAGGCGTAGCTTGTTCAGCGTGATGACCCGGCGGGCGCGTCGCCACGAAAGCCGTGTTCACCTCGCCGTCAAGAACAGCGTTCACGGCGCGAACCGCTCCGCCAGCAGCGCGCAGAATGGCATCATATGAACCCGGTGACAGGTACGTATCACCATCCAGCCAAGCCGTTCCTTGAGACGGGATCTTGCCAGCAATCGAATCCACATATGCTGCGTCATGAACCAGTTTCACGTGGGCGCCTTCGACCTTCGGCGCTTCTATCCGGAGCAGGTCCAGCCCATCCAATGCGCGCAACACGTAGTCTAGCCGCGCGACCTGTTCCGGCGCACCGGGCGGATTCACATGCTCGTGGCAGTCTGGATGAGAGATCAGCGCAGTTGTCATACCGCTCCCTTCGCAAATCAGAGCCTAATCAGGCCAAATCAATCAGTGGTCAGCATATACCCGGCTCCACGCACTGTTTGAAGATAGCGTGGCTGCTTCGGATTTGGTTCAATTTTCCGACGCAGACGTGTGATCTGCACGTCGACGGCGCGCTCCTGCGCTTGTCCGCGATCCCGACCGAGTTCTTCGACCAGCTTCGAGCGGGACATCGCCTCACCGATCTGGACAGAAAAGATCTTCATCAGCTGGCTTTCGGTTGCTGTTAGCCGAACCAGATCGTCTCCAAGCCACATCTCCCCACGTTCCATGTCGTAACGGATAGGTCCAAGCGACAGGACTTTGGGTTTAACCTCTTCCGGCTCCGGCTCTGGGACACGCCGCAGGATCGCGTTGATCCTCAACAAAAGTTCCTTAGGCTCAAACGGTTTGGACAGGTAATCATCCGCACCGGCTTCAAGGCCTGCAATGCGATCCTCGGTTTCGCCCTTGGCCGTAAGCAGAAGGATAGGAGTATCGCTTTCAGCCCGTACGGACTTGGTCAGAGTCACGCCGTCCTCGCCCGGCATCATCACATCACAAATCATCATGTCGAAATCGAGCCCCGACAGGATGCGTCGAGCGTGCGCTGCATCACGTGCAGTTGTCACGAGAAAACCGTTGCGCATCAGGAACTTCTGCAAAAGCGTCCGGATGCGTTCGTCGTCATCAACGATGAGTAAGTGTGGGTCCAAGTCCATTACGATCCGCTTTCTTTCAGGCGACCATAGGCGCGGCGCATCTCGGGGTCCATCATCGCTTCGAGGACTGTGCGAAAACCTGCAACTGCATCCGCACCTGCATCGCGGTACGCCGCGCGCATGCGCGCGCGCTGCGCGTCCGACAGCACGCCCTCCAAAGCACGGCCCTTGTCTGTCAGGAACAAGTGACGTTCCCGCTTGTCAGCTTTGCCGACCCGACTTTCGACCAAGCCATCCGCAATCAACGTACGCAATACCCTGTTTAGAGACTGTTTGGTCACGCCCAGAATGTTCAGAAGGTTGTTCACCGTTGTACCCGGCGCGCGATTGATGAAATGCACGGCGCGGTGATGCGCGCGGCCATACGCCATGTCGGCCAAAATACGGTCAGGATCCGCTGTAAAGCCGCGATAGGCGAAAAACATCGCCTCAATCCCTTGTCGCAGCTGCTCATCCGTCAGGAACAGCAGGTTGTCCCCGCTGCGTTGGCCGTCCGACATATCCGTCTTCCCAGTGCCTCAATTTCGGTCAGTATATGTCAGCCTTGTTGACATTCCAAGAGAGAACCCGTATCGAATCGCAGGTTTTGCGCAAGAAAATGTCCACACCGGACCTATTGGCGCAACATTTGGAAATGAGGAGTGAACCCATGGCGGGCGCATATGATGATCGGGATGGCAAGATCTGGATGGACGGGAAGATGGTGGATTGGCGTCAGGCCAACGTCCACGTTCTGACCCACGCAATGCACTATGCGTCGTCGGTGTTCGAAGGGGAACGCGCATATAACGGCAAGATTTTCTTGTCGCGCAAACACTCTGAGCGTCTGCATTTCTCCGCCGGCGAGCTTGATTTTCAGATCCCTTACACCGTCGACGAGATCGAAGCCGCTAAGCAAGAGGTTCTGACTTCCAATGGCCTTACAGATGCCTATGTGCGCGCTGTTGCATGGCGCGGCGCGGGCGAAGATATGGGGGTCGCGTCTGCTAAGAACCCTGTCCACCTGGCCATCGCAGCATGGGAATGGGGCAACTACTATGGTGACGCCAAGTTCAAGGGCGCCAAGATCGATATTGCCAAATGGAAGCGCCCGTCGCCCGAAACCGCGCCTGTGCATGCAAAAGCAGCAGGGCTGTACATGATCTGCACGACGTCCAAACACGCGGCAGAGGCTAAAGGCTGTTCCGACGCACTTTTCATGGATTATCGCGGGTACGTGGCTGAGTGTACGGGCGCAAATATCTTTTTTGTCCAAGACGGTGAAGTTCACACACCCGAAGCGGATGTTTTCCTGAATGGTCTGACCCGGCAAACCGTGATCGGCATGCTGAAAGATCGCCAGATCAAGGTGCACGAGCGCCGGATCGAACCCGGTGAGCTCGAAGGGTTTCAGCAATGCTGGCTGACTGGCACTGCGGCGGAGGTCACGCCCGTCGGGCAGATTGGCGACTATAACTTTGAAGTCGGCAACATCACCAGGGACATTGCCGAAGGTTATGAAAAGCTGGTGCGCGAGTAACCTTGGACTTCGACGCATTCGCCAAGGACTGGGAAGCGGGCTGGAACAGCCATGATCTGGACCGCATCCTGTCGCACTACTCCGAAGACATTGTGTTTCGCTCCCACAAGGCCGTTCGATTGGTCGGTGGCGGTGAAATTCGTGGCAAAGCCGCGCTGCGCGCTTACTGGTCGCAAGCGCTGGAACTGCAGCCTGACTTGCGGTTTCACGTCCAAGACGTATTCCATGGGCACGGAATGCTGGTGATCACGTATGAGAACCACAAGCTCGTCCTCGCCGCAGAGACTTTGCGGTTTGGGCCGGATGGTTTGGTGGTTGAGGCGTCTGCGTGTCACCAACGGTGATCAGTCGCAATCACACCCAAGTGGTTCACCATTGTCATTGACAGATTTCGAACAACACTGACGGCCGCTCGTCTCCGTGCAACAGGTCAAAGTTTGGGCCGTCTGATATTGTTCTGGCAAACAAATCTTGGGCTCAGACGCAATCGGCTGCGCCAGAGAGACGGACAGAAGAAGTGCTTTCATAGGCCTTTCCTTTCATCGTCACCTGCGCGGATCCACCGCAATTCATCTACTGGGACCATAGAAGCCAAAAGGAAACACCCCGCGCACCCGCTCGTCAATAGGCAAGGTTCCCGTGTCACTAGAGTTTGTTCCACTTGAAATGGAAGCTGTGGCCGCCCCGTCAGTCGACAACGCATTGACCGCACTGCTTGTTTCACTGCCGTATATCCCATCGACGTTCAGCTTCTGACCTTCAACGACCAAAGCCTCTTGCAGGGCCACGACAGAGAACCTTTCCTTTCGAAGCGCGCCGGACGCATCAATGGCGCTCGGGTTTTTCAGGAGGATCAGTTCTTCTTTCACATCCTTGCGGGAGTCGCCCGAAACCATTGCAGCCAGTGATCCATTTTTTGCGACGCGCAGCATGCGAACTGGTTCCGGAACTTCGCTATACCCCAGATACTCCAACCCATTTTCAACTCGCTTCAAGCGATGAACGAATTTGGAACCAATGTGAGAGATCAGGATTACAGAAGCGCCATCGGACGCAGACATCAGCCCAAACTTCCCGCGCGGCACGCCAACTTTGTCGAATTCATCCGCCAGATTCACAGACGTTCCTTCGCTGCGGCGGATCACCAGTTTGCCGTTGTCTTCCCGGATCGGGAACAGCGCCAAATCATGCTGATCCGGGTCGAACGCCAACAACCATTTCGCGGGTTGGTCCGGATCGTATTGGCTCCATGGGTTGTCGATCACTTCGTGCAACAACGCCTGCCGCCCCAAGTCCCTTGCGGATTTGGTTTTTGAGCGTGTCACACCGCCTGGCTTGAAACATGCGCTACCCGTATATTCGCGCGCATTCAGCTTGATCGGGCCATATTCGATCTGTTTGTCACCCGTCACTGATGTGACATAGAACCTCTTGGACTCTCGCCCGCTATCTGTAGCCACATCGTAATCAAAAACAGATACTTTGCTGGCTGGTCCGCAAGTTAAAAACAGGTTGTTAGTGCGGAACACGTCATCTGTTTTTGACACCTTGATGATTTCAGGAACCGAGGCTTGGATGATCGAATGCCAGGTTGGGTTGACCGCAAACAATTCGAGATCACTTGTCAAAAGTGCTTGCGAAAACGGAGTCGTGCCCAAGTCGGTACCAATCGGTGCGACCTGTTCAGTCAATGACTTCCCGACATCCGGATAAATCTGAATTGTCCCACCTGTCAGCTCTGGCGAGCGGTGCTCACCCAGTACCACCAAGGTATCATCCGACGACAAAGCCGAACTTATGCCTTCAAAATCCAGATCAACATCCGCGGTGACCCGCAGTGGGAATGTTGAAAACCGCAAGATCTTGTTGGGCATCGTAACAAGCAGAGTGCCCTCCTCCCCGCCGATCGAAATATCGCGGACAGATGGCAGGTCTCGGATGCTGTCAACGCTGTAGTCGGTGGGTTCTTCTGCAAAGCTCGATACGCTCCAGCCCACTCCAAGTAGACCGAAGAGAGCCGCCCCAGCGAACCGCCTCATAGTGTTGGACATTTGTACGTCTCTTTTTCGTCCGCGTCGGTGACACTCGCGAAAGTCGCCAGATCATCTAACGGATCGTTACCTTCCAATTGTGGGAAGTAATAGCATGTCAGGTCCTGACTGTCTGCATCCTCTGGTAATTCCAGAATGACCCGATGCAGAATTTTTTCGCCGGACTTCTTACCGCGAACGACCCGATAGTCGATGGCATAGCCGTAAAACCGGCGCGCCTGTTCATCGGTATTTAGGTCTTTGTGATCATCAGGATTAAAGAACGGCTCCACATCCAGTTCGAACTGATACCGCGCGGACTTCGTGGATTGGGGCAACTGCTTGCTAAGCACGCAATTCGTCAGCCATTCCCCACTGCTGACCAGAACTTCGTTCGACTTGGAGTAAAAACTGTACCGTGTGGGATCAAGGTGAGCCAGTTCGCTCCGGTTGGAGTCTTCGTTCAATTCGAACATCGGACGCATGCAAAACACCATTTCCCGTGTGACCAGTGGACGGGAGATTTCGCGCTCATATGCAATATTGAACACCGGCTGATCCAGACCCTGCACGTTAGGTGTAATCCAGAACTCCCACGTGGGTTTGCTCATCTCCGCAAGGATTTCATCGACCGTCGATGACACCGGGTCTTCTTCCAGCCGCACAGAGAGTTGGTTGATGATCTCTTCGATCTTTTTGACGACTTCAGGGTCTTCGTCGCCCAAACTGGTCATAAGATCGTCAGTCGTGTTTTGCCGGGCAGCGACCTTGATCGCCTCAATGATCGCTTCGCGTGGCAGTCCACGTTTGTCAGCTTCCAGCAACATGATGGTCATCACGCTTGTTGCAAGAAGGTCCGTATCCTGCAGCCCCGCACCGAGCTTCTCATCCGTTTCCAACAAACCAACATCGGCTGCTTCCAACGCGCGCGTGTTTGATTCCAACGTGCTCAGTTTCGACTGTAACGTCTCAATACGCGTGGCTTGCGTCGCGAGCAGTGCGCTCGCCGCTGCCATTTGTTGATCGAACTGCGCCGTTGCATCTGCCAGCCGCGTTTCCAATACAGTCAATTCGCCCGCCAACCCGTCACGCGCCTTATTCAAATCGTCAAAGGTCACTTCGGAATTACAATCCGCCAAATGGCGTGCCTTGGGGGGAACAAGATCATAGAACGCAAGCGTCGGAGTTACCCACAGGTAGCTGTCACCTTGAATGGCCGACAACAATCCGATCACCTGACCGCTGGCATCCAAAATGGGCGAACCGCTATCGCCGCCAATGGGCCTGTCTAGGTTATCCTCGCTATAGACGGTTTTGACCTCAAAACGACGCAAGTTGCCGAGCCGAGCCGTCACGTCCACATCCGCCTTGAGTGGCACAACTATCGGCACGTTCAGGTTCTTGGCATTGCCTTCCCCGCTTTGACGGAACTTAAGCAGAAAGTAATCCTCGCCTTCTTCAATCGGGCACACGCTTAACGGAAAGGGTGTCACCGTCTCGGTATCTAGATCGACCCGCGCGGCATCAGTTGTCACGACAGGCGATGGTGTCACCCAAACATCGGAATTCGGGTCTTCAATGTCTGCGTTGCGCGATGAATCTACCGGAAAGGAAAACTCCACCTTGCGCTTTGGGATTTTGACCTTTTCGTCACTAGACTGGTTCAAAAAATCGCTGGCCGACCGCGTCACGTGTTTCGCTGTAATCAGCACCTTGTCGGCGATCGCAAAGCCAGTGCCGTATTCCTTTATGGGCTTTTGGCGCACTGGCTTGTTGTTCGCATCGAATTTCGGCTTCGGTGTGCCGCTGGTGAACAGGAAGAACAATTGCTTGGGTTGCAGATCGATGTTCACGCCATCAGGCAAACCTTTGATCCAAGATTCCTGTGCGGAACTGGTCGTCCCAGCAGTTGCCAAAAACAACGCACAGCAGAGCTTTGTCAGGTGCTGTCGCATGACCTATTTCTCCAACACATAGATGTTCTCTTTCGCCAATTCTGTGCCGACATCATCGGTCAGAACCAGCGTAAAGACACCAACTTCTGTTACACTGACAGGCTCGCCGTCAAACACATGTTCTCCGTCCGGTGGCAGGGAGAAGTCTTCGTTGAACTGTAACGTGGCGATTTGTTCACCACCGTCCTCGGTGCCACTTGGCACCAGCGACACCGTGACGGCCGTTTCACGCACGATTTTGGGGTCGAATGGATCACCCTCCTGAGGCTCCAACGCCAGCAAGATATCCAGCGTTTCGCCAACGAAAACAGCTTTGCCAGACAGTTCCAGCGTCGACTTGATGATTGAGCCTTCGGCAAAATCAATGCGCCCCCCGGAAACGGGTTCAATCCTCTCCGGAATCGGGTTCACCAGTGTGTTGAACAGGTATTCTGTCGCATCGTTGTTCCCGACAATGAATGGGTGGCCCGCATTCATGATATACGCATGGTTCGACACCGTTTCCGTCTGGGTATTGCGCGGAAGCTGCGCGCTAAAACTCAAGACTGTCCCATCGCCGGTTTCCTTGAACCGGTACGTGACACCTTCACCATTCCCGCCAGAGTCTTTGGCCACATACATCGTCTCGCGCGTTGTCTTGCCTTGCGCGCCAATGATTCCGTGATTGGCTTTGACCGTCTCGGGCAGGCCAGCGTTCATGATTTCATCAATGATTACGCGGTTGGCGATCCCGTTTCGGAACAACGCTTTGCGCACAGCACACCGGTCGTAGGGACAAGGATCGACCCCGAAACCCAGCAACAGTTCGGTCCAATATGTGTCGTCATGAGGATCAACGACTTCGTTGCCATCCGCGCCTGATACGCCGCGCGCGCAACACCCTTCATAGGTTGGTATCAATTCCACCGGCGCGGCCATCGACAACACTGTGTTCTGAATTTCCAGTTGGCCTCCCATCAGGATTTCGCTCACCCGGCCCCAGCCTTCCAGCATCGTTGCCGCAAGGTTGACTGACCCGTAATGCGGCACTGCCATTTCGATGAACGTGTGCATACGGTCCGCAGAGTCGCGTGGCGCGTTCAGATGCTCAGACGGGTAGGATCCACTTGGTGCAGGCCCGTAGATTGCGGTGCATAGATCCTGGTAATCCGCATCGCTTAGTTCCGCATCGGACGGGGCACCTGTCGTACAAAGCGGGTCGGGACCCTGTTGGCTAAGCATGATACGCGTCACCAATCCGCCCATAGAATGCGCGATCAGATCATAGTCGCCGTCCGGGACGTGTTTGGTGATGAAGGCATCCAGCAGCAAAGCATTCGCAAAATTGCTACGCCGCCAATCATAGTAGAACACAAACAGGTTCTCGTTTTCGACGTAGCTGCCCTTGTACGGGTTACCGGTGACTTTTTCGCGAAAGGTCTTCTTACCGCGTAGAAAGTCGATCAGCCCGGAATATAGCCCGACTTCAATGGTACCGAACAGCAGTGGTACATCGCGTAGCGCATCTGTTGGTTCAATCAGGACGGGATCACCCTCAACTGGCAGCAGATTCATCTTATGGAAGTTGCTGCCTCTCAATGAGCCAAGGTCACCCCAGATGATCTCCCCCTCGGCGTCGGACAGCACGGAACCAGTAATGCCGGGAATGAACACCAGAGGACGCTCCGGATCGTTCGCAGTCGCGGCAACGGTCGAAACAGCGAATGCAACGATAGCTGCAACGAGCCGCGCGATAGTCGCGGTGAAGTTAGCCTGGCTCATGGGATGCTCCCGCAAAAAAAACATTAACAATATTAGAACGCTAGCGGGTCGTTCAGAAAATTTCAACTATTGGTATTACCAGCGTACATGCGGTATATTGCACAATTCGCGCTAACCAAGTAATTTCGGTGTGACCGGGGCCAAGATTCCCTCGTATCTGGGTTTTTTGCCTGAATTCAAAGAATTAGTTATTACGTCGCGCAAAATTTTTTCAGCGCAGATGAATAATGATCGACCTGATTTGGCATTTAATCGCCAAACTTTTCACGAAAGGTCGTCGCACACAGAAATTTGGGGGACCGTTATGCCAACTGCAAACATCGCGCTTTATTCAACTGAAGACTTCATTGAAACAACC
>CAZDXI010000012.1:0-7601 GCA_964509095.1 uncultured Rhodobacterales bacterium | reverse complement strand
TATGCCAACTGCAAACATCGCGCTTTATTCAACTGAAGACTTCATTGAAACAACCTTCGACATGGGGATATTCGACATCGAAGCGACGTCGATATCATCCACAGCAATCGCGACGGAAAGCACGATTGACGCAAGCCGAACGACAATTTTCAGAGGCGTTGGCTTTGCAATCGACTCAGATGAAGAACCGATTGCCGGAACGATCACATCCATAGAGTTTCGAGATAACGGCGATCTGATCGCGACAATGTCGAACATATCATTTGGACTGGTAGAGTTTGTCGCGGCATTGGATGCAGACGAGGTGGGCAACGATGAGCCGTTGGACAGTTTGTTCCGACCCTATGACGCGGTCTTCGATGCAACCAATGTCACAGGCATGTATATCTTCCAAGATGCCTCTCTGGAACTCGGGGAAACTGCCATTGCCGGGCCGGGCGGAGCTATCTTCAAGCTTGGTGAATTTGCTGACAACTATGTCGGCGGTAGCGGCGAGGACTGGATAAACTTTTCGGAGGAGACCGGAGGATCAGGTGTTTCGGTAAACCTTTTGGCAGGTACGGCGACCGACACCTTTGGCAATGCTGAAAGCATCTCCGGCAGCATCGAATTTTTATCTGGCACGTTTCGCGCAGATACTTTGATCGGGGATGATCTCAAAAACTATCTTTATGGTTTCGGCGGTAACGACACCCTGCAAGGCCATGGCGGTGATGACATGATTTTCGGGAGCGGCGGAATCGACACTGTCAGCTACGAAGACGCCAGCGGCGGTGTGAATGTCTATCTGCAACACACAGGTCGCGATGTCGGCAGCGGTGAAGGCCGCGATACTTTGACCGAAATCGAAAACATCACCGGCTCCGCATTTGACGATCGCCTGATTGGCGACGCAAACAATAACACCTTTCAAGGCGGCGACGGAGACGACATCATCAAAGGCAAGGGCGGCAACGACACCTTCATTGGCGGCGGCGGCGATGACCGAATGAGGGGCGAAGATGGCCAGGATTCCTTCGCTGGAGGAACGGGCTCTGACATCTTGCTTGGTCTGGCAGGGGACGATGATTTGCACGGCGGTAACGACCGCGATTTTCTGTATGGCGGACGCAACAACGACATGCTCTCCGGGGCAAATGGAAACGACGTGCTTCGGGGCAACCTCGGCAACGACACCCTTTTTGGCGGCGCAGGAGAAGATGACATGCGCGGCGGTGGTAACAACGACACCCTGTTTGGCAATGATGGCGACGACTACCTGCTCGGTGGCGGTGGTGTTGACACTGTGGACGGTGGCGCCGGCGATGACACTATGCTCGGTGGTTTTGGAGGCGGTTTACTGGACGGGAAGCGCGACACGTTCGTGTATGCCAACACAGCATCCGGAAATGGCGGCTTTGATCGTATCCGCGACTTCGAGGACGGGATCGACTTGATTGACCTGACAGAATTCGGATTTGCCAGCTTCGCTGAAGTCACAGCCCTTTCCCGCGATGCAGGGTTGAACCTGCGTATCGATTTTGGTGGCGATGACACTCTGTACATCGATGGCATGTCCATGGCTCTGTTTGATGCAGGTGATGTCATTCTGAGCTGATGACCACGGAATGCAAAACGCTGTGTTTCCGGAAATGGGCTAGTAACACCAGCTGCCCCTGAATTATTCTTCTCCTGCACTTGTGGGGGAAGTTGCTATGACGACGACGGGCTCTGTCCCGGCGCCGCGTGTTTTGCGTACGGCGCGGCATATTGTGACAAATTATTATATCGGACCGGCGAAAAGCGCCAAGGTATTGGAAATATGGGGGTATTCGGACCGTATCAGTTACGTTCCGGGGGAGACAGTTTCACTCCATATCAGCACATCCGCAGATCGGTATGACGTTGAAATCGGGCGCGATGGCGCGCGATACCAAACCATGCAAAGCTGGACGAATCTACCCGGCGAGCATCACGACACGCCCCGGAATTGTTCAGCCGAAGGGTGCAATTGGCCGGTTGCGATAGAATTCGACATTCCGTTGGACTGGCCGTCCGGCGGATACTTGCTTACCTTTCGCGGCCATCGTGACGGCGAAACGGTGGAAGAACACCACCTGATCATCATACGAGCCGGGGCGCTGAAAGCGCCAATGATACTCCTGTGCGCGACGAGTACTTGGGTGTCCTACAATTGCTGGGGCGGTTCAAATGCGTATGAAGGATTAGCAGGCGACGACGGGCGGCAGTTTTCCCCGATCCTGTCCACGCAGCGCCCTTGGAGCCGTGGATTCTGCAAACTCCCCGAAGGCGCTCCTCGCGCCATCCCGGAGGCGGCATCAAAACCGGGTGACATGGTACGCTACCCTTATATGGAATGGGCCTATGCCTACGGGTACTCCAAAAAGTACGCTTCAGCCGGGTGGGCCAGCTACGAACGCCATTTTGCAAGTTGGGCGGAAACAGAGGGCTTTGCGTACGACACCGCCACACTGCACGACCTGCATGCGGACCCCGATCTTCTGAACGACTACTTCTGCGCTGTTATCGTGGGCCATGACGAATACTGGTCACGAGAAATGCGGTTAGCCATGGACAACTGGGTCGAAACAGGCGGCAGGCTTGCCCGATTTGCTGGGAACTTCTTGTGGCAAATCCGGATCGAAGACGAAGGTCGCAGCCAGATCTGTCACAAGTACACCGCACTGGAAACAGATCCCGTCATGAACACGGACGACCAACATTTGCTCACTACTGCATGGGAGTCCCAAGCCGTAGATTGGCCCGGAGCACAAACTGTTGGCGTGAATGGCGCGCGCGGGGTTTATGCCGGGCTCGGAAATTGCGTTGGTCGCGGCAGTGGCGGTTTTACAATATATCGACCCGATCACTGGGCATTTCGGGATAGCCATCTGGGGTACGGAGACGTCTTGGGCGCAGGATCACGCATCTACGGGTACGAAGTCGACGGTTTGGATCACGTGATAAAGGACGGCCTTCCGTTCCCCACGACCGATGACGGCGCGTCAAAAGACATTTTGATCCTTGGACTTGGGCTTGGCACCAACGCCGAGGCCGATCACGACGTTTGGGGCGAACACCTCTATATCGGCGCGAACGAATTGGAATGGAAAGCCCAGACCATGTTCGGTGAAGTCACACCCGAAACTCTCGACAAGTCGGAACGTGGAAATGGCATGATGATCCATTGGCCACGGCGCAAAGGCGAGATTTTCTCCGCAGCAACCTGCGAGTGGGTGATGGGCTTAACGCGGCGCGATCCTCAGATCGAACAAATCACGCGCAATGTTCTACGGCGCTTTTGCGATTAATCTAGCCGCACGGACCCTGCGCTTGTTCCACGCTCTTGAGCGGAGAAACCAGCGTTGTTCAACGCATAACTTGACCCAACGGCGATCACGGCAATGGCTGCGAATGCGGCAAGCATGGCTTTCATGTCAGTTCTCTCCCGGTTTCGTCGCCTGACGCAGAAATGAAATCAGATCTTTACGGTCCTGCGGTCCTGTTATGCGTTGCATCGGCATCTTGCTGCCCGGGATGTAGTGATCCGGACCAAGATCAAAAAGCTGATCAATCGTGTCTTCGTTCCAGACAATATCAGAACCGGTCAGCGTTGGCGAATATGTATAATCTGTCACGGTTCCGGCTTGCCGACCAAACACACCAAACAGGGTCGGCCCCGCACGCCGAGCGCTGCCGGGCGTCAGGGTGTGACAGATGGAGCATTTACGTTTGAACTGACGCTCTCCGTTCGGGAGCGTTTCCGGGTCTTCAAGGAAGGATCGTGTGTCGGTCGCCATCTGCTCGTGTTCGGTCATGGTCGCGATGGGCCAGGAATATAGCGTATCTTCGATCCCGCCTGCATGCAGGTTTTGTCCGTCTTGAGAAAACGCCAGCGCCCAGATCGGGCCGTTCCGGGCCGCTTTGAAATCCTTGATGATGCGGAAGCGTTCGGTATCGACCACCATGATGTAACCTTCACCATCCCCAACGGCGAGTTGCTTTGTGTCCGGATGAAACGCCATCGACAAGATCGGGCGCCGCCCCAGGGTCAGATCGGCCAGAAGGTCGCCTGAGTCCAAATCAATGACACGGGTGCCGCCGTCGATAGCGCCGTAAGCAAGCCACCCATCGGTTTCGTTCAAGACCAGCTTGTTGATCCCAAATCCATGTTTCGCCAAGGGCCGAGAAGAGTAATCTTCTTCACCAACACGCCACACCCGGATCGTGCCGTCAGAGGATGCGGAATAAAGCTGACCTTCCTCAGCCAGAGCAACAGCGTTCACTCCGTTTCTGTGCCCTTCGAGTGTGAGCTTCGAGGCGGACGCAGAAGGTGACCCAACCGACCGAAGGGCATCCGGCATTCGTAGATAGTGAAGCGTGCCATCCCAACTTGCCGTTGCGATGATTTTGGCTTCAGCATCGTACGCAACATCAGTGACTTTGTTTTGATGTTTCGTAACCTCAGATGGCTCGGCCATGTCTTCGCGCCAAAGCAAAACCCGAAAATCGTCACCGCCGCTCAGGATCGTGTCGTCGTCAGCGAACAGGACCGTCACGACGGCGGCTTCATGCCCATCGCGCCAGCGTGGCTCGGTACCACTCCACAGCCCCACCGCGTTGTCGAAGCTCGCTGTTGCAATCTGCCCAGACGGGGATACCGCCACATCCATGATGGGGCCACCATGCCCTTTCAGCGTGAAAAACTCCTGCGCCGAAACCGGAGCAACCAGCAGGATCAAAGCTGCAAAAGCAGAGCGCATGACTACTCTGCCGGAGTGGCGTCTTTGGGCGCGTTGGCTTCTTTGGCCTTTACCTCTTCAACCCACAGTGAGTGGTGCTCGCGCGCCCATTGCTCTTCAACTTCACCGGATCCCATTGCGTCATAGGCCCCCTCCATACCGACAGAGCCGATATAGATATGCGCCAGTATGATCGCCATTAGCACGAAGCTGACAATCGCATGCCACGACTGCGCCAACTGCATTTCTTCGTGCGGCGCAAGCGCGGCATCAAGCGGTGCAAACCCAAAGAGTTGTGGGATACCAAGCGCATTCAGCTTTTCGAACGTGGCCGCAAACATCGGCAGTTCGAATGGGAATAGCAGCGACAGACCCGAGGCGGAAATGGACGCGCCAAGAATAATCACGCTCCAGAATATCAGCTTTTGCCCAGCGTTGAACTTCTTCGCAGGTGGATGACCGCTGCCAAAGATGCCTCCGCCCTTGAGCAGCCAATTGATGTCGGTTCGGCTGGGCAGGTTGTGGACGACCCAGAAAACAAACACCATCACCAACGCCAGCATGAAGGCCCAACTAACATTGTTGTGAACCCACTTGGACGCCACCGCCATCGTCGCAAAGGCATCATGGCCGAAATAAGGGATGATCCACTTGCGCCCCGCGAGAACCACGAGGCCGGTGATCCCCAACAGGATAAACGATCCTGCCAAAAGCCAATGTGCAAATCGTTCTATCCCAGTGAACCGGGTAACCGTGCGACCGGTTTTTTCGCCATCAATGCGGATACGACCACGGATCAGCAGGAACAGGATTAACGCTACGATTGTGCCAAGCAACAGATAGCCACCGTACTTCAAAAGAGGTCCTTCGCGGAACTCCAGCCACGCCATGCCACCGTCCTGAACCAACACGGACGCCGCAGGACCGCGCGCGGTTGTTGTAATGTCAGCTTCATTGAAGCGCAGCGCACGCCAGTCTTCGGCCACAGATGTCCCGCCAAGTGTCCCGAGTTGACCTGCCAATCCAGCGCCGCCGTCGGACTCACCCAAAGCGTCGCTTCGGAAACTGTTGTCCACGACCTCACCGCGCTGACGCGCCATTATGTCTTCGAGTGTCTGCGCACCGCCTGTGGCCGAACGATCAGGCTCCGGTGTCTCAGTGTTTTGTGCAGCTACCGGCGCTGACATGCCAAAAAAAATCGCAAGCACGAGGGTCATCAAAACTGAGGTGATCCGGGTGATCAGCATCTTACGCTCCTTTGGCCATTCTCGGCTGTTGCCTATTCCTGTTGGGCTTCGCGTATAGCGACAAGAGACTTCAGGCTTTGCAAGGCATCACCGGTGCGACCCTGTTCTTCCTGCAGTTGCGCCAACAACAACAGAAACTTGGGTTTCCAGTCATAGTAACGCATCACGTCCAAAATCTCGACGCCGTTTTCTGCGAGCACGCTCGCCTTATCAGTTTCATTCAGTTTTCGACGTGCGCGGGCCATTTGATACAGTAAATGACATTCGACACGCCGATCTTGTGCTTCAGCCGCCAACTGATTGGCTTCATTGATCAACATGATCGCTTGATCATGGCGTTCGAGGTCAATCAAAGCAGACGCCGCGAGTTCCAGCGCGTAAGGCAGCACAACGCGGTTGTTGTGTTCCTTGCACAAATGCACAGACCGAAACGCGTGTTCCAACGCCTCGCCCGGTCGGTGATCCTGGCACATGGCGCGCGCGATGGATTGTTCCACACGCGCGCGATCCGCGCCTGCAGACAGCGCAAGCGCTTGGTTAATGTATTTTTGAGAATCTTGAATCCGGCGACCGAATAACATCCAAGATCCTTTGGCCACCAAAAGATCAATGCGGGTCGACAGGTTGTCTTGTTCTTTCAGAGCATCAAAGCCGAGCTGAAGGTAGTCCCGCGCCAGATCGCGGCGTCCCCGAGAGAAGTGTACAACGGTCAAAATCGAATACGCATCAGCGATGGCACTTTCTGCACCTTCGCCCTTTAGTCGAGCGATTGCCCGATGCGCATAGTCTTCTGCTTGTTCGAAACGGCCACGCCATACAGCTTGCCATGCCAACGTTCGAAGGGCCAATCCGTTTCGACGCCGCGCACCACTTGCGCGAGATGCGCCGCTGGAACGGCTGTGTTGCAACACAGCTTCGGCCATTTGTTCGCTACGGTCTCGGTCCGCCCATCTCAAGGTCCAGGCATGGTGATTCAGAAATGTCGGATCAGCCGATTGAAAACTGGACGCGTTGAAACTGTCTTGCGTATCCGATTCAAAGACAGACGCGCGTGCTCCGTCGGGGAGACGGGGTCTAAGTGGAATCGCACCACCCAGAAAATTCGGTAAATCTCGCGGTTTCTTCGTCATGTCGTTGTGTAGATAGTCCCACCCACTGGAAACTTAAGAAGCCCCAGTTAAAACCGGGGCTTCCTGAACAATACATGCATAACGTGTATGCGTCAGCCACCTTTTTGGTCGTAGGCGGTGCCCCAACCCCAGGCACCTGAACCAAAGCCGCGCGCCACGACACGCTCACGGTAGATCGAGGATACGACATCCCCGTCCCCCGCCAGCAGCGCCTTGGTGGCACACATCTCGGCGCAGATCGGCAGCTTGCCTTCCGCGATCCGGTTGCGGCCATATTTGGCGAACTCGGCAGTGGAGTGGTTTTCTTCGGGACCACCGGCGCAGAAGGTACATTTGTCCATCTTGCCACGGCTTCCGAAGTTGCCCGCTTGCGGGAACTGCGGCGCACCGAACGGGCAAGCATAGAAGCAATACCCACAGCCGATGCACAGATCCTTCGAGTGAAGCACCACACCTTCTTCGTTCTGATAGAAGCAATCCAC
>CAZDXI010000011.1:22414-27138 GCA_964509095.1 uncultured Rhodobacterales bacterium | reverse complement strand
ACCCGCCAGCGCAGAAACCTGTCCGGCGTTTTCAATTCGCACAGAACCGGTCGGCAACACAGTGCCGCCGGTCTGTTCCGCCACTGCTGCAGGGTCGCTTTTCGCAGTGAGATCAAGCGGTGCACCCTTGTGATGCACGCGTTCGATCCGGGTGATCGTGTCCTTCCCCCACGCCTCGGACAGCGGGTTGCGCAACCATTTGGGTAAGCGGGGCACCGCGAGGCCGGACCAATCCTTTGGCGCCTCTTCAGCCAGTTTGCGCAGAACAGCGTTGACCAACCCTTTCAGGCGTCCGTGCCTCCGGTTTGACGACGCGATCGACACCAGATCATTCACGACGCCGTGGGCCGCCGCGCCATGAGCCAATTCATATGCCCCGAGCCGCAACAGGTTATGTACGGGCAACGGAGGCGTCTTCTTGGCGTGTCGCGCGATCAGCTTATCCGCGCGGTCCAGATTGCGCAGAACCTCACTTGCCAGTCGCTGTGCACGCGCGCGGTCGCCCGGCTCTAGCCGTTCCAGCGCGCCACCGGCGATAAGCTCACTCATCAGTTTTCCGTCGCCCAGAATGCGATCCAAAAGAAACGCCGCGCTGCGTCGTGCCGGGATACCGCCTTGTGCCATGAACGTATCATCAACCTTGCTTTGGAAAACCGCTGGCGTATATCAGGCACATGGCTGAAAAGGAAACACCCAAATCCGACCTGCCCCCCGCCGCGCAACGCGCGCTGGCCGAGGCAGAAGAGCGTCGTCGCAAAGCCAAAGAAGCAGAGATGCCGCGTGAGCTCGGCGGACGAGACGGCCCCGAGCCCGTTCGCTATGGCGATTGGGAGAAAAAAGGCCTCGCCATCGATTTCTGATGATCTCAGAAGAACAGCAGCCATTGGCGCAGCACCCAGATTTCCGCCGCGCACGCCAAAACGACAAGCAACCGAATGCCCCAAGCGGGCCAGCGTCGCCATATGACGAATGCTGACACGAGTACCGCCAGCAACGTGACCGGTGCGACAGCGGCCGCGTGATGTTGAGAATCCCAATAGCTGACCGGGCTTTCAAACACCCAGTTGCTGATCGGCCAGAAATGCGCGCGCGCATCATCGTGGTGCAGCGCGAAATCCGTCGCGATATGGATCAACCCCGCTGCGGCAAAGGCAATACCCGGTAAACTGCCGAGCCAAAGCGCGCACCCAAGAACGGCTGCCCAAATCACGAAACTGTTGTCGACCGAAAAGACGGATTGCCACGCGGTTGAGAAATACAGTTCATCAAACACGCGGCTCGGAGAGATTTGCAGTAAGAACAACGACACGCCAGCCAGAACATACAGCGACGCATCCGGTAACAAGCTTCCAAACGCCGCCCAACGTCCGCTACGCGGTGCGGATCGCCGCGCGAACAAGGCAACGCCGACCAATAGATGCGCGGGAGTGTTCATGCCGATCCCTTTCTGCGTTCAATGACACACAGGACCGTCGCTCTGTCACGTGATTTTGTGACTCTGGAGCGTAAGTCGGCACGACGTAGTCCAATTAACGCACGTTGTTAGGATCGGTTGCGAAACCTCACCTTGCGCCGATATTCACAGTCCTTTCCAGAATATCCACCCCCTGCATGTTCCAGAAATGCAGTAAGTCGATAAAGATCCAGTTTTCGGCCAGCTTGTCGCCCTCGCGCCGGTAGATGTCGATCACGCGCATATCACCGGACTGCCCCGTCGCGGGCATGCCCATGAAGCCGCCCTTGTTTTCCAGCGTCAGGTTCGGCCAGCCGAAAAAACCGCCGTAGTTGCCCTCGGCGAGTTTCGCGATGTGTCCGTTGAACGTCCTGTTCTGGAATGCGGCTCGGAAGGGGCCGGAATGCTGCTTGGCATAGCGTTCAATTGTGTAGCTGGCGCCAATTCCTGTGGGTCCCCACCACAGCATATCGTCATGCCATGTGCGGGCCAGTTCCTCTTCCAGCGTCATCGGCAGCGCCCAGTCGGAGATATCTTTGACCATCGCATTGATTGCGGCCAGCGTTGCGGTCGCCTCGCTCGGGTCATGGTGATCAAAACACAGCCCGTCATGGGTGCGCGGTCCCGGCTGCACGAGGGTTTGCCCCGTTTCGGGACCAAATGGGCGCAGCCCTGCCTGCATCATCAAATGCGGGACATCAAAGAACATCGCCTGTTCGGTGATCTGCCCATTTTCCACTTTAGAGAACTCGCAATAGCGCAGCATCGCGATCTTGCCTGTCGCCGGAATTCCCAGCCAGGGTTCATCCAGCAACCCCATCAAGTGCCCCATCGACACAACCCAGGTGGATACAAAATCGTCAATCTGATTGCGCCCGGCAAAGAAAACGTCCTGCCGTCGTTGCATACGTTTTAGGGACGACTTCAGCGGCGTCCAAAACGCCTCGCCAATTGCGTCAGGCCCGGTCTGTTCGTGAAACGGGTGGAACCCACGCCACAGACAATCAGGCGAGAGGAATTTCGCCAGTACAGCCGCGCAATCCTGCGGAGCAGCCTGTTCCAGCGCCTCATACATGTCGCGCACCAGCGCTTTTTCAGCTTGGAAAGCGTTAGCTTGGGTGTCTTTCACAGGTCTTTCATCCAGAATTGCAGGGGTTTGGCCGTTTCAACCGTGTCCCCAAGGTCTTTCCACGTAAATCGCGCAATCACACCCTGCACCGGTTCGTAACCGCGTGCCCGCCAAAATCCGTCAAGCGGGCGGTAGGATTCGACACGCGCCGGGTGATCATCAGGGCGCACAACGCCACAAAACGCGACCTTTGCAAAGCCATGTTCGCGTGCATATGCCTCGCGCAGGTCAAAAAACCGATGTCCGATGCCGCGCCCACGGTATGGCGGTAACAAAACACTTTCTGCACAGTAGAAAATCGTGCTGAGGTCTATCCCAGTTCCCGCGAAAGCCTCGGCAAAGTCATCTGCATGATCCGCCAAAGCCGCGCCAGTTGATGCTCCGACCAACCGGTCTTCGTCAAATGCGCCCACCACGATAGCCTTGTCGCTGTCCGCGTAGGGTCGCAGGTACGTTTCCTCGTAGGCCAGATCACCATCATAGAGATACGGCCAATCCCGAAACACAGCGATCCGCAGTTTTGCGACGTCCGGCAGTGCGGCACGCAATTCGGACCCAACCAACGCCCGCACCTTCATCACGAGACCTGCGCCGTCCAATCCGCAAGGTTGTAGTAGGTTGTGACCCGGCAAATCTTACCGTCTTTCACGTCAAAGAACGAGCCTGCAGGCAGGCGATAGGTCTGACCGCGCGCCTCCGGCAGGCCTTCATCCGTGGCGAGATAGGTGCCGTTCACGATGTACTCAGCCGCTGCACGTGTTCCGTCGGGCGTCACAAAAACCACCATGTCTGTTAGCGTTTCGCGATAACACCGGCTCATGTGATTGCAGAACGCAGCGAACCTGTCTTTACCGCGTCGGACTTCACCTTCGTTCACGTGATGCGCCACGTCATCGCTCAGGCAATCGAGCATCCCTGCAACATCCCCGACATTGAACGCCTCGAAATATTGGGAGATCACATTCATGAATTACTCCTGTGCCGCGCCGAACCGGTCGGTCAGTTGCTTCACAATCTGATCGCGGGCCTGTCTGTAGTTATCCAGCTTGGCTTCCCGTGTTTCCCCCAATCCCGTTGGGTCAAGGATCGGCCAGTATTCGACCTCCAGATGGAAAAACCGGGTCAGCTCTAGCGCTCGGCGCTGGCTTGCAGGCGACAGGGCGATGACCAGATCAAAGGACGACAGGTCGTCGCCCCATTGCTCCATCTCATCAAAGGACCGCGAGCGGTGGCGCGACAGTTCCACGCCCATCTCCTGACACACGGCGATCGAAAAGCCGTCGATTTCCAGATCGTTATGCACGCCTACGGACTGCACATATGTGTCGGTGCCATAGAATTTCTTCATGATCCCTTCGGCCATAGGTGAGCGCACCGCGTTGTGATCGCAGCAAAACAGAACCGATTGAGGCAGGTCCTGCGTCATTCAGCCCCCAAAGTGCAGAACGCAGATCAATGTGAACAGGCGGCGGGCAGTATCGGTGTCGACTTCGGCCTTGCCTTCAAGCCGTTCCTGCAACACGCGAGAGCCTTCGTTGTGGATGCCGCGCCGAGCCATGTCGATGGTTTCGATCTGCGCCGGAGGCATGGTTTTGACCGCGTCGAAATAGCTTTCGCAAATCTGAAAATAGTCTTTCACGACTTGCCGGAACGGGCCAAGGGATAAATGAAACTCAGCCGCTTTTTCCGAACCTTCGGTGTTCACATCAAAAACCAGCCGCTTGTCGCGGATCGACAGACCAAGGTGATACGGACCTTGTGGCACAGGCCGGTCATCCCTCGTCGGTAGAGAGAATGTGTTATCTTCAAGCAGGTCAAAAATCGCGACCTTGCGCTCTTGTTCGATCTCCGGAGTCGGAGGAGGCAGGTTGGCGTCGTCAAGTTCGATATGGCTGATGCGGGACATGGCGCATCCTTTCGCAGTCATTTGCGATGTGCATAGCCGCTCTGCCGCGTCGCGGCAATTGCTTCGTCGTCAGTTCAGTTTGGACAAGCGTGCCGTGACAGACAACCCATGCGCTTCCAGGCTTTCAGAGGTCGCAAGCGTTTCCGCTGCAGGGCCGATGGCGCGTAAGGATTCCGCGCTCATCTTCGCCAAGGTCGTGCGTTTCAGGAAATCCATCACCGACAGCCCTGACGAAA
>CAZDXI010000011.1:1415-22404 GCA_964509095.1 uncultured Rhodobacterales bacterium | reverse complement strand
GCTGTGGGAAGCACGTGGTTCGGACCGCCCACATAATCGCCAATCGCTTCCGGCGTCCATTGCCCAAGGAAGATCGCGCCCGCATGAGTGATTTTGTCCGACAACGCGTCCGGATCGGCCACGCAAAGTTCCAGATGCTCCGGTGCGAGCCGATCACTAAGCTTTGCAGCCTCATCCAGGTTTTTCACCGTGATGACCGCGCCAAAATCCCGCCAACTTGCGCCCGCAATCGCGCGGCGTTCCAATGTCTCCAACCTTTTGTCTACAGCTTTGGCAACCGCGCGACCAAACCCCGTATCCGTAGTGATCAGGATGGACTGCGCACTTTCATCATGTTCCGCCTGACTCATCAGATCGAGAGCAATCCAGTCTGGGTCATTCTCGGCATCCGCGATCACAAGGACTTCAGACGGTCCGGCAATCATGTCGATACCGACCTTGCCAAATACGCGACGTTTGGCAGCAGCGACAAAGGCGTTCCCGGGTCCGGTTATCTTATCCACAGGCTGGATCGACTTTGTGCCATAGGCCAACGCCGCAATCGCCTGCGCGCCGCCAATGCGATAGATCTCATCCACTCCCGCGATCTGCGCGGCGGCCATCACAGCGGGGTTGATCTCTCCGTTTGGGGTGGGGACCACCATGGCGAGCCGACTCACACCTGCGACCTTGGCAGGAATTGCGTTCATCAACACCGAGGACGGATAAGTCGCGAGCCCGCCCGGTACATAGAGCCCCGCCGCGTCTACAGGCGTCCAGCGCCAGCCGAGCGTTGCGCCGGTGTCATCGGTCCAACTTTGGTCCTTCGGCATCTGGCGTTCGTGATACGCCCGAATGCGGGCAGCCGCCTGTTCCAATGCAGAACGCAACTCGGCTGGCACCTTGTCGGCCTCTTGCGTGGCCGCCTCGGTAGTGATGCGCATCGTTTCTGCTGTCAGGGTGACGCGGTCAAACCGCTCAGTCAGCTCCAGAACAGCCGCATCGCCGCGAGCGCGAACATCTGCGATGATCCCAGCCACGACATCATCCACATCCGGGCTGTCCTCCCGCTTGGCATTCAAAAGCGCGGCAAAACGGGCTTCGAAATCCCCATCTGATGTGTCCAGAAACTGCGCCATGTGACCTCTCCTTACCGCGCGCGACATAGAGCGAACAGCGCCGCGCGACAACCCAACACCCAGCGTGTCAGTCGGAACGGAGATGAATAAAATCGCGTGCGCGCCCTTGCGCGCTCAATTTAGCAGGACCCGCCGTCGAGAAACTTGACATAGAAGAAATCGTCCTCGGGCCCGCGTGATGTCCAGACTGTGCGCGGTTTGCGGCCCATTCGCTCGTATCCAAGTCGTTCATAAAACGAAATTGCAGCAGCGTTGTCAGAGTTGACCTCCAATTCAAGCTGTTTGGCATCTCGATCCCGCGCCTCAGATTCAAGCGCTTGCATCAGATGTTCCGCTGCACCTGTGCCACGATAGGCTGGCTGAAGGTAAAGCGCGCCGACCTCCATCCTATGCCGCATCACCTCGCGCATCATCGGAATCAAAGCACCCATACCGATCAAGTTACCTGCACGAAACAGTCCGCGCCAGTTGCCAAACGCCAATCCGTCGCGGTCCTGCTGATCACTGTAGGCGCGTTGTTCTTCAACGGTGGTCAGAAAGGCAGTAGGGTGCGCCCGCAACGCTTCAAGGCGCAGCGCTCGCCAGTCCGGTTGATCGTCCGGGGTCAGAATTCGGATGGAGTATGCTTTAAGACCCATGCTCAGGCGCTTTGCCAGACGGAGCCACGTAAGGGCGGGTGACGTCCTTCAGACGCACTTCGAGAGCCTCCACTGACAAGCGGATTGCCCCGTCCCCGGCCAAAGTGATCGTGACATCACCGGCTGGCGCCTCGCCTTCAGAAAACTCAACTGCCAAAACAGACAGGATCATGTCTTTGTCATTGCGATCAATGCCTTGGCTCGACACGCGAAGCACGTTTTCAACCGCCAAAACGGATTGCACCCGTTCGGGTTTGTGACGCGTGCTGCCGGGGTCTTCCCAGCGGAAGCGGTTCACCAGTAGAGCGAAGCGTCGCTCTTTCGCGCGCCACGTCATTTCAGTGATCGGGAACACCGCGTCCTGAACCAGAGAGGAGATCACTTGCAGATCATCCACCTCGAGCGCGCCGAGGTTCAGAGGCGCTTCTCGACCGTCCTCAAAGCGCGCGTCGTCGTTCATTCGCCTTTGACCCGTTCGATCTTCGCGCCCACACCGCGTAGTTTGCTGACCACGTGCTCATATCCACGATCAAGGTGATAGACCCGCGCGACCCGCGTTTCGCCTTCGGCCGCCAACCCGGCAAGGATCAGGGATACCGAGGCGCGCAGATCGGTTGCCATTACCGGCGCACCCTTCATCTTTTCGACGCCATGCACGGTCGCTGTCCCGCCGGACACCTCTATGTCGGCCCCCATGCGGATCAGTTCCGGAGCGTGCATAAAGCGGTTCTCAAAGATCTTTTCTTCCAGCACCGATGTTCCCTCGGCCGTACACAGAAGCGCCATCATCTGCGCCTGCAAATCAGTCGGAAAGCCCGGAAACGGCTCAGTTGTCACATCCACCGCGCGGATGCGGCCATTCTTGCGCGCCACTTTTAGCCCTGTATTGGTCTGGCTGACATTCACACCGGCCTGATCCAGCTTCTCCGCAAATGCACCCACAAGGTCCATGCGACCGCCGAGCAATTCAATCTCGCCGCCGCAGATCGCTGGCACCAGCATATATGTCCCGAGTTCGATCCGGTCCGTCACCACCTTGTGCGTCGCGCCACCCAACCGGTCCACGCCCTGGACGGTGATGCTCTCGGTGCCGTCGCCCTCGATCTGAGCACCCATTGCGCGCAAACAATCGGCGAGGTCCACGATCTCTGGCTCGCGTGCGGCGTTGTTGATCACCGTCGTGCCCTTGGCCAGCGTTGCGGCCATCATGATGTTTTCCGTTGCGCCCACGGAGGCAAACGGGAAGTCGATTACTGCGCCCCTGAGCCGCCCGCCCTGCGCCTTCGCGTGCAGGTAGCCATCGCGCAGCTCAATCTCGGCCCCCATCTTCTCCAAACCGTCAGTGTGGATATCCATGGGCCGCGCGCCAATCGCACAGCCGCCGGGCAAGGACACTTCCGCCCGACCTTCGCGCGCGAGCAATGGCCCCAGCACCAGGTTCGACGCGCGCATCTTGCGCACGATGTCGTATTCCGCGCGGGTGTTGATCTCTCCGTGGCAGGACATCGCCAGAACCTTGCCGTCCTGCATGGAGGTCACTTCCGCGCCCAGCGACTGCAAAAGCTGCGTCATCGTCTTGATATCGCTCAGCCTTGGTGCGTTGGTCAGCGTTAACGGCTCTTCGCTCAGCAATGTGGCGGGCATCAGCGTCAGACACGCGTTCTTGGCCCCCGCAATCGGAATCTGCCCGTTCAGGGCTCCATTGCCTGTGACGACGATACTATCCATTTTCTTTATCCTTACCTGCTCGAATATCTGCCTGTTGGTCTTCGCCCACAGCAGCCTGCCGTTTTCTTGCCTGCGCCTTACGCTTTGCCATATTGGCCTTCAAGGCGGCTTTCAGCCTGTCCTCGCGATTTTGCGCCGAATTGTTCCGGTCTTTGCCTGCCATGGGCCCTTGTTAACCCACCACGCAAAACGCGTCCAGTTAAGCCTTGCGTGGTGGGTCGTTTGCGTCTAATCAGCCGCCCACACGGCGCTGCTGTAGCTCAGAGGTAGAGCACTCCCTTGGTAAGGGAGAGGTCGAGAGTTCGATTCTCTCCAGCAGCACCATCTTTTCATCGCGCTTGCTAATTTCCCCTAAAACCTTGAATGGATAGAATTTTTGGGAGTTCGATACGCCTCCTTTCGGCAGTATTGCGAAGGCTCTGCAAAGGCCAGTCTCAGCACTGTTTGCTTCACTGTATGAGAGCTATTTTTGTATATAACCCAAGGGCTTGCCAGTGTAACTCGTCACGACCTCTGAGACAGGCAGCATTGTCTTGAACTGATAAGTGGAACGGCAAGCACGCGCGTGATCAGCGCCACCTAAGTCGTTCAGTTTGGTCGTTAGTGCGTAACCGGCCTTGTGGTGCATCTGGAAGACAGTTTCTGACACCAGATTTCTGCAATGCGGTGTGCCTTGCACCGAGGTGTACCTTAGACACGTTCACAACGTCAGAATGACGTCTTCGATTGACTTCGGATGATCGGTCAAAGGCTCCCAACCCGTTTCAGTAATGATTACGCTGTCGCCGACTTGTGCGCGGAAAGTGTCCACGGACACAGACCCATCAACTGCAAACACCATGCCCGCCTGAATTACGGTCGTGTCGCCGGTTACGAGTTGCGGCGTTTCAAGGAAGCTAAAGCCGGTCGAACGACCGCAGCGGAAGGGATAATCATACCCTGCGTTTTGGATAACTTCGGCGTAAGCTTTGTGCACACTTTCCGCCGTCACGCCGGGCCGCAAAGCGTCCAAAGCAGCTTTCTGGCTGGCCAGTGCGACTTCGTACACCGGTATCTGAGACGCGTCCGCAATGCTGTCTATCCAGAACGTGCGGTCAAACCCCAGCTTAAACCGATGAAAGTTGGTCATCCCGCAGAAACACAGAAAAACAGGCTCACCGTCGCGCATGATCCTGTTGGTCGCGCGGTGATGAGTCTTTGTGATCGTTTCGCCCGAGGCCATGATCTGCAGAAAGTGAGTATTGGGCGACATATCGGCGTCGGAATAGTGTTTCGACAAAAGCTCTGCGGCTTTTCGCGTTCCTGCGGCAGAGGTGGCCAGAGCCACCTCAAATTCCGCGACACCCGCACCGATAGCATTCCGCCCGGCCAGCATCATAGCATTGGCGACCTCTCCGGCATGGCGGGCGATTTTCAATTCCTCGGGCGATTTGACCATGCGCATGCGAGCAAGAATGTCGCTGACACTCAATGTTGATTCCCCGCCCATCGCTTCGTCCACATAGCTGCGGACCAAAGGCGGCATACGTTCTGGTTCAATGCCCACCTGACCGCGAAGGACACCCGGCAGTTCTGCGCGCCATTCTTCTCCGGCCCCATCATTCCAGGCGGCGATACGATCCACCTGCGCGGCAGATTTGGCGCTGTTAAGGTCGATGGACGGAGTAATCAACAGGCTGCTCCCATCGCGCGTGACGACCAGGATCGTCGGGCGTCCGAACTCCATATGCAGATAGTCGTAATAGCCCGTCAGGTAATAAACGTTGTCGTCGTCGGTTATCAGCGCGACATCAATTCCCTCAGCGTCCAGATGATCGCACAAGACGTTGATGCGTGCGGCAAACTGGTTCATGTCTGGGTTCCTTCCCGAAGTGGCAATCGATCGCGTACCAAACGCACCCAGAAATCAACGCCCATCGGCAAAAGCGCGTCGTTGAAGTCGTAGTCGCTGGAATGCAACGGCTGAGCATGCGCTCCGCTTTCTCCATTCCCCAGCAACAGGAAGCAGCCCGGAACTTTCTCACAGAAATGCGCGAAGTCTTCAGAAAAGCTCATGGGTTCGCGATCCGCGAGTGTGTCCAGCCCCGCATCGCGGGCCACCCGCACGACCGCGTCAACCGGGCCGGGTGCATTGATGGTTTCGACAAATTCAGTTTTGAACTGCATGTCCGCCGAAACGCCATGCGCATCCGCCAGCCCTTGCACCATCTGGCGCATCAAGACCTCGATTGCAGCCCGATCATCGGGGGCACGTGCCCGAACATCCCCTTTGAGCGTCGCAGTTCCCGGAAGAACATTGCGCTGTCCGTTCGTGATGAATTCGGTGACGGACACGACGGCTCCGGCCCCCGGTGCCAGTTTGCGCGACACAATTGTTTGCAAGGCTTGCACAAGTTCCGATCCGACGGTGATCGCATCCCGCCCGGTCTGAGGCATGGAAGCGTGTCCGCCTTGCCCGTTGATCGTTACTTCGAACAGGCTCTCGGATGAGCAAATTAGACCGGGTCGGGTGGAGACTTGTCCCAAAGGTGCGCCCGGAAGATTGTGAATCGCATAGACCTCTTCGATTGGGAACCGCTCCAAAACGCCTTCGTCGATCATGGCACAAGCGCCCAGCCCATGTTCCTCGTTTGGCTGGAACAAAAACACTGCCGTTCCGTCAAAATCCGGATCTGTTGCCAGCGCACGCGCCGCACCAAGAAGCATGGTCATGTGCCCGTCATGACCGCAGGCGTGCATTACACCCGGTGTCTGGGAAACGTAGTCATGGCCACTGGTTTCGGAGATTGGCAAAGCATCCATGTCAGCGCGCAACCCAATCGCGCGATTGCCCGTCCCGGCACGCAACACGCCGACGATTCCGACACCTTCATGCACCTCAAGCCCGCATTGCCGCAAGAATGCGGCGACGGATGCCTTGGTCCTGGCCTCTTGGAAGCCAAGTTCGGGATCGCGGTGAAAGCTCTGTCGCAACTCCCGTAGGTCTGAATGATCTTGATCCATGACGCCCCCCATTGCCTCACCCGGATGAGCCTACACGACTTGCGTTGGCGTAATCGACCAATAACGACATTCTGGCGGACATGATGAATAGACGGTGGAAGAATTGCCGATACGTGTCGTTCCCTGAGACGAAAGTTGCAATGTTTTTGGGGACTTCGTATCGTCACCGCTGACATGCTCGTAATTGGTAATCGGGTTGAATGAATAAACCGGGAACAGGACATCCGTTGGCGGAAAGCCTTCGTACTGCGGCCGCCATCGGCACACCGCTGGTTTATCTATGTCCCCGACGTAAGCGCAGCTTTTTGGAACCTTACACGGACTTCGAAGCCAAGCTGACAGAGATGAACGGAACGGCTTGGTTGTTGCTGGACGGTGCGGCCGCTCACAGCGCGGTGTCCGCGATTTCGGACACTGCCACGAACGTGTTGCGTTTGTTTCCAGATGACAGCGATCCGGAGTTGGTTCGGTTGGCGCCTTTGATGGTCGGGTTCGACAGCGTTTCAGACCTGTTAGAAAATTGGCCTCATTTTTGGGGATTTGGGATCGCGAGCGTTGTGGTGTCTTCGGCACCGTCCGATGCGTTACTCAACCATTTAAAATCGATCCTCTACGTGGAAGCTGATGGTGGCGAGGTATGCATTCTCCGCTTCTTTGACCCGCGCGTTCTGGATCGGCTGACCGAAGTTCTGGACCCGCAACAATTGGAACTGCTGTTCGCGGACATTGTTGAGTGCTTCTTGTTTGAAGGACAGGATGGCGCGCTCCAGATGCTGGAAGCCCCTGAGCTTGCAGGGAGTGAAGCGTCTTGATCCGCTTATCAGCAGAGCAAACCCGCGCATTGGAAGACCTCGCGCTGCAGCGGTTCATTCGGCGTGTAGCCGACGAATTGCCAGCTTATCGCGGACCGCTTGCGGCAGATCGGGACGAAAGTGTGCTGTTCGCGGTCGCTGCTGAAGCCGTCGATCGTGGCCGCGGCTTTGGTCTGCAAAGCGAACGGGCTTTGTTTCAATATGCCAACCTGTCGGTAACGCTGGGTGTTGCGTTTGACAGTGACCCTGCGCAGCCTTGGGCGACACCTATCGTTGTCGATGATAGCTACCTTGGCAACGAAAAGATGGACGATCTTTGGAACGCCTACATGGACTACTGCGGCGCCGTGATGGAAGGCGGCGATGAAGAGTTCTTTCCCAGACAGGCCTTTCGCAACTACAAAGCGTTTCGCGCGTTGCCGGCAAACGACGGAACTCTGACACCCGTTGTGGCGGACTTATCCAATCTTTGGCCGGAAAAAGCAGGGTTGATCGGGTCGGACGCCGTGGAAGCACATCTGCGCGAAGCCGGAAAGCGCGCGACAAAAATTGGCCTGCGCAGCTTTGAAGCGCGGGTGCAATTTTGCCGGATCGCCTTTTTGCTGGGTTATGCTTTTGACGCTGATCCGCTACATAATTGGGTGTGGCCTGTATTGGACGGCCTTGGAACGGACGTTGAGGCGACAATTATGGAGTCGCTGGAACAGCGTTTTGTCGCGGCGGTGATTGATCCCTGTCTTAACTGGCAAGACGAGATTGACGAAGAGGAACAAGACTGATGGCGCAACGCGGTCGATATGATGCCGACTCTGCAGTTGGGTTCTGCGAGGATTGCCCGGGCCAGCCGCCCCGCGATTGTCGCCGCGAACGTAACCGCATCGAAGATAAGTGCGCGCCATCCCGCCGAGAGAACAACCGTTTTGTCGAAGGTCGCGAACGGTTCAATCGCCGCCAACGTCGAAAGGGGCGCCCCGGGCGTCAGGTTCAAGAACGCAATATGACGTGGAAAGACGCCAATTGCGGTGCCGCTCTTTTCAAGGTCAACAGTGCCAACCTCGAAGAGCGGATGGATCAGCTTAACGAGATGACGGACAACATGTTCAACGACATCACGGATTATGCTGCCGATTTGGGGTGGAGCATCGCGCAGGAAAGGCTTGAACGATACGCTCTGGCTGCTGGTGGTCGCTATGCCGCGACAGGATTATGTGCGGCGGCGGGTGGCGGTGTTGGGGCGCTGGCTGGCGGTGTTGGCGCTGCACCCGGGGCCGCAGCAGGTGGCACCGTGTGTGCAATCGGCGCGACAGTCATCAACGTCGTAAGCGGTATCTGGAATCTGTTTTCAGGGGCCAGCGCTGTCGCAAGGGCTGGCCGCGAGATTGACCAGATGCTCGATACCCTGACCAGTGTGCGCAACAA
Source organism: uncultured Rhodobacterales bacterium (assembly GCA_964509095.1). Lineage (GTDB taxonomy): Bacteria > Pseudomonadota > Alphaproteobacteria > Rhodobacterales > Rhodobacteraceae > Aliishimia. Next base: position 13,686 of record CAZDXI010000011.1, on the reverse strand, counting down.
TGCGCAAGCGGTGCTGAATGCTGCCGAGGACCCTCAAGCACTTGCAAACGTGCAAAGTGAACTTGGTGAGGCCATGGCCGTCGCAGCCGAGGCCGACCCCTGCCTCAAAGCACGCAAATGCTATCTGGTGCCCTATGATACGATGAGCCAACAAGGCCCATCGAGCATGAATCAAAGCGGTCCGGGCGGGTCCGGATTCTTTGATAGTGGGTTTGCCGATCTTTCCGACAGCCGCGGCTGCTGCCCCGGTCAGACAGGACACCACCTACTACCCGCTGCTATGTTCGGAAACTGCCCCGGCTACACTCGATCACAACACAACCGAGCGCCCACTGTTTGCGCGGAGGGCGTGAACCACAGTCAGGGCAGTCATGGGCAAATGCACTCGGCAATGGATCGGAGACTTACGGAAAACCACAGCAATGGTGAACCCATGAGTATGGATCAGGCAATCGATCACGCTGTTGAAAGTCTGCGGGACACGGTTGGGGAAAACTGCCGAGAGGATTGCCTGAAACAACAGCTTGAACAATTCTACAACAATCTGCCTTGTACGCCAGAGCCTATCCTTTCAACCGGGCAACCAGCCGGTGGCGCTGACGAAGAAGACTTATGACGAGGAGACAAATCCATGGCTAAGACTTGGAAAGAGGTGATCTCTGAAGCCACGTTTGTCGATGTCGCTGTGGTGGACAAAAACACCGTCGCTTTTGCGCTCAACAATGTCGACATAGAAGCCGAAGAAGACAGCTTTGCAGCGCGCAACCGCACGCAAAAAGGAAAGGACAAGCTGGTGTTCTGTGACATACCCAGCGAAACTTGGGCGGGCAAAACATACAGCCCTGGTACGTTTCACTTTGCGCGCTGTGCCGGGGGGCGAACGCCCGAAGGCGCGCCACAAGCTTTGTTTGTCGAAAAGTCCAAGAACGTCACATCATTCGTATTTCCAGCTGGCCCACGCGGGATGGAAGACCCGATGCCGCATTTTTCGACCGATATGGATCTCGCCTTCATCGGGGAGCACTTTTATACCTGCGGCATGAGCCGGGGTTTCCTGCGTCGAAACGGCCCGGGGGATTGGACCACCCTGTCCAAACTGGCGCCAAAGGACGAGCAAAATAGAAGGGTCGGGGATTTTGTCGCGCTAGATGGCTTGAGCGAAGACAACATCTTTATCGCTTATCAATTCAGCGACCTCACCCCACATGCGCAGATCATGCACTGGAATGGTGAGCGCCTGACGCCGATTGATTTGCCGGACGACGTCACTTCGAACAACCGCGATGATCTGACGATGTTCATCACCGATCTTGTCGTCGCCCCCGACGGAGAGGTCTATGTCGCGGGCAAGGACGGGGAGTTGTTGGTCGGTGGCGTGCGGGGATTTGTGAACCTCACCGGACCAGAGAGACCTGCGCTCGCCATCCGTCATATGTGCTGGTTCAAGGACACCCTCTATGGTGGGCACGATGCCGGTCTGTTCAAGTTCGATTTCGATGAAATGGTGTGGGTACCTGCCTTGTTCGTAGATGATCCCAACGCGCCGTTTGGCGGGCCATACATTGATGCGAATGACGACATTATGGTGTATGCTGGCGCCTATAACGCTTGGGTTTTCAATGGCGAGACATGGACCCAAATTGCAGGCGACACCAAGGCGCTTGATATCACGCGTCTGCAATTGAAAGAGCAGCAGGTCGAAGATTTGTCCAAGGTGCGTGACATCTTGCGCGACCTGTCTGGCAACTGACCGGTACCGTTGTGTTTGCATATCTCATATTCGGCCTTGGCCAGTAACCAGAGGCAGCGCGTATGACGAGCATCGGGAAAGAACCGGACGTTTGGACAGACCTGGCAAGCAGCAACGCACGGACTGAGACGGCGAACCGAGAATTTCGGCACCCGAAAGTAACGACATTGGACGGTATCAAGCCGCTAACGGTTGAACGTACGGGTCAACCGAGCTTGGAGCAGCTGGGCCCTCTGCATTCCGAACTCTTTGGGACTGTAGATCAGGCCGACGTGCCGACTGATGATGTTGTAAAGACTTACGCTCTTTTGGATGCGGCGCGGGTTATGAACTTACCCGAAACGCTTCAAGACTCAGGTTTGCGGCATCAATGCCTGTTCAAGGGGGATGCCTTCGACAACATGAATTCTGTTGCGCCATGGCTTGTTGAGCTTGAAGCCGAAAGCTCTTTTACGCGCAATCTGTTCACCAAAAGCGATAGCCCCTGGCACTTGTGGGACGACGAACCGGGAATTTTTGTCAGAACATCAGTACCCTTTGACACGCTGTATCAGCATTTTCGCAAGTTCACGATGCTGCAGGACGACGCTGACTCCACGTATTACTTTCGGTTCTGGGAGCCTGATTGGGCGGTGGACCTATTAACCCTATTGGACGACGCTCAGTTCTCCGCATTTTTTGCGAACGTGCTGAAGATAATTGTCGTGCAAGAGAACGGTGTCTGCCACACAATCGCAAAGTGAAGTCAATTTGCGCGTGCAGCCATCGTTGAACTAAAATAATCAGGCAACATGACGCACGTGTTCTTTCACAGTTGCGACAAGCAAATCCGGATTTACGGGTTTCTGCAGAACGGGTCCAAACAACTGTTGATCCGGTGCGGCGCTATATCCTGTCAGGTAGATCACTTTCAGCCGTGGGTTCACCTTTCGCGCCTGTCGGGCGATGTCGTGGCCGCTTGAACTGGTTAGCTTCATGTCTGTGAGCAAAACATCGAAATCATTGGCCTCGGACAAAACAGCCAAAGCTTGGTCGCCGTCGCCCGTCGCAGTTACTCTGAAACCATTTGCCTCAAGCAAGTCGGTGGTCATCAGTAAAATGAGCACGTCATCTTCGACAACAAGTACATGGAACGGAGCGCCCGTAACCGACTTGGTGTTGTGATGATTAGAGTTGCGCAAAACCGTGCTCAATCATGGACAAATGATGAGAGTCGTGGGGTAGCGATACGGCACGCCGTTGTCAAAGAAATCCAAAACACCGTGCCATTACGCCACGGGATGTATTTTGGCTGTTTGGGAACGCTTTCCTACGCCGATTTCTGTGCGAGCAAGGTTCGGCGCATAGCAAGTGCGCCGTTCCATAAGAAACGTTGACGCCTGAAACTGTCTTAGTCCAATGTTATCTAGCTTACATTTGGAGGGGATCATGAGACGCACACTTTTAGGCACAATCGCAGCCCTAGGACTGGCGGTATCGACCACATTCGCGGCAGCCGCCGATTGGGCACCGCCGGGACCGGTCAAGTTGTTGATCGCTTTTGGCGCAGGTGGCGGTGCCGATACGCAAGCCCGCATGATTGCGACTGCTTTGGAAGAAAAGCTCGGCTGGAAGTTCATCCCCGAGCAAGTCACCGGCAAGGGCGGGCTGAACATGCTGACGGCGCTCAGCAAGGAACCCGCAGATGGAACCGCCATTGGAATGGCCGTGACCGAAGCGCTGGGTTACAACCTGTTCGTCGCGGACTCCGAATTGAAACCCTCTGATTTCAAAGGGCTTTCGACCACTGCTGGTTTCCAGCTCGCCATCGTTGGACAGACTGAAGACGGCTGGAAAACCATGTACGACGTCATCGAAGCCGTCAAAGGTGGTAAGGAAATCAGCGTTGGCGTCATGAGCCCGCGTATTGATGATCTAACCTACCTGCTGCAACGGGAACATGGGGTCGAGATGAACACCGTGTCCTATCGTGGTGGCCGTTTGGTGCTGAATGCGATCACGGCAGGCGATGTCGATATCGGTTTTGTCGCCGGACCACAGGGACCGGGTGTCAAAGCGGGTGAGTTGGTCGAACTCGCCTCTGCTATGTCCAAACCATTGAACGCAACTCCGGATGCACCTTTGCTGTCCGATCTGGGCGTCGACTTCAACGCGGAAGGTCAATTCGTGTTTGTGGCGCCGGGCGGTTTGCCGGAAGAGGCGCAAAAAGCGTTCGGCGCGGCAATCGAGTCCATTGTGACCGATGGTGATCAAGAGGTTGCCAAGATCATCAACAAAGTCTTTGGCGGTGCGCAAGTGATCAAAGGCGCTGAACTCGACGCGCATTTGCAGTCCGGCTATGACGACGCGGCCGCTCTTTTGGATGCCGTTGAAAAGTAGAACAAAAGCCCGCAGAACGTAATGCGCCTGCGGGCTTTATTCGCTTGGGGAAAATCCGAGGCGCGCGTGAACTCTCGCAGCAACCTTTTTCTTGGTCTCGCCGTTCTTTGCGGCGCGTTAGTGCTGCTGTTTTTGTGGATTCCCTTCGATGTGGACACAGGGCTGATTGAAAAGGAACGGCGGCGCACCAAAATTGGTGACGCGCTTGCGCCAACACTCGCCGGAGCCTTCCTGATGATCGGAGCGGTTGGCGTTTTGTTGTTTGAGCGCAAAACACCCGCACAACCGGCTTTGTCATCCGCTAATCTACGCTTCATCGCAGTGAGCCTTGGTATCATCGTGACCGCCTTTTTGGTCATGCGCTTCACTGGACCCGCGGCAGTATGGATCACAGGAACAGAACAGGAGTACCGACTGCTGCGCGATACGGCGCCTTGGAAGTATCATGGCTTTCTGGTCGGGGGTACAATTTTGGTCGTTGGGTTGATCCGCCAGATCGAAGGCCGCTTTTCCTGGAAGACTTTTGCCATTGGGCTGGGGGCCGTGATCGCATTGATCTTGATCTATGATGTGCCCTTTGATGACTTGCTTTTACCGCCCAATGGCGATGTGTGATGACCGCGTTTGACTACATACTATTGGGCGTTGATGCAGTTTTTTCCGGACCAGCAGTACTGACGTTGTTTGGGATATCAATCTCCATCACAGTGGCAATGGTGTTTGCGGGGTTCCTCTTGGGGATCGCTGTCGGCGCCACGCCGGGTTTGGCCGGGCCAGTCGCAATGGCCATTTCCCTACCCTTACTGATTTCAGCCTTTGGCTATGACCCATCGGCACTTTTGCCTGTCATGGGCTTTTTGATCGGGATCATGAAAGGCGCCACGATCGGAGGCGCGGTTCCAGCGATCCTGTTCAACACACCCGGCACGCCGGATGCGTTTATGACAACGCTCGACGGATATCCGATGGCATCCCGGGGCAAGGCAAAAAAGGCGCTGAAAATCGCGCACCTGTCATCGGCCACGGGGGATACGTTTTCCGATCTTGTGCTGTTTGTCTGCGCACCTTTCCTCGCCATTGTAGTGGAAGCCTATCTTGACCTGCCAGAGAAAACCGCCCTGCTCATTCTGTCACTTGCCTTCATCGCGGCCGTCATCGGCGGGTCACCTTGGAAGGGCCTGATCTCCACCGGGTTGGGATTGCTGGCCGTTTACGTTGGCACAGGTGAAGACTTTTACCCACGGCTTTCAATGGGAACAGAGGAACTCGCGCGCGGCTTTCCGATTACCACGGCGGTTCTGGGAGTACTGATCCTTGGTGCCGTTTTCAAAGGTCTGGAGGAATGTCTGGTGGACGCACGGTCCGCCAGCAAAACGAAAGCCACCCCGCAGAGCGGAGATCAGTCGCTACGCTGGAACGACATCCGGCGTCTCGCGCCCTTTATCGGACGCTCTGCTCTCATTGGCACCGCAATCGGCGCGTTGCCGGGCATTGGCTCCACGTTGGCCGCGACACTAGGATACACAGTTGGAAACGCGCGTCACAAGCGGACTAAACTGCCCGATGAACCGGATTTTGGTGATGGCGCGATGCAGGGTATTGCCGCGACAGAAGCTGCCAATTCATCCGTGTCAGGCGCCAACCTGATCCCCGTGCTTAGTCTTGGTATTCCCGGCAATGCGGCGGCTGTGTTCCTGATCTTAGCGGCAGAGAGTATTGGCGGTTTCAATCCCGGGCCTGCAGTGTTTCGCTTTACCGCAGATGTTGTGAACCCGGAACTGGTGATCGCGTTTGGCCTTTTCACGACAATGCTGCTGGCCAATCTTCTGAACTGGACCGTAGGCGGCGTGTTCATGCGGGCCATGGGTGTGATGATCCGCATACCGAAAGTCTATTTGTTGCCGGTTGTTCTTTTGCTCACGCTGACGGCCATTTACGTGCAGGAGACGCGGATGGTCGCGATCTGGTTTGCATTGGGTTTTGGCGTGTTGGGCTATGTTATGCGCGTTCTCGACATTTCGCCTCTGCCATTTGTAATTGCGTTCATTCTGGGAGAGAAGCTGGAAGCCACTGCGCGACAAGCCTATTCGGCAACGGGCAGCGATCCCTTCTTTTTGTTTTCCAGCGCGACCGCAACCGTTTTGATGTTGGCCGCGATTGGAATCGTTGTGATTTCCACCCGTCGACCAAGGCGCGATACGTCTTGACCTTGAAGTCTTTCAAAGTCTGGGCGTCCGGTTGTGCCCATGTGTCCTTCGACAAAAAGCACGGTCGCGACAGTCTTGCAGATGCAATCCACCAAGCAGAACGGGATTTCGACTGGGATATCGGCATCAATGTGGGGGATTACTCGGCCGCATTTGGATTACCCACTGATGAAGAAGGCGCGGAGATCCTTCATCAGTTTAGCGCCTTGCAAAAACATCGGCGCGAAGACGTCTATTCTATCTGCGGGAACCACGACAGAAACGCACCAGATGAGCCCCCGGCAGCATGGTTTCGCAAATACATCGACCCTCTTGGTGAAAACCCGGCCACATCCGGCGTCGACAAGAAAGCCATACCGCACCCGATAACAGGAACGTATGAGAGGTACTTTTTCGACGTCGGCAATATCCGTTTTCTGATGATGAGCGATGTGAACGAAGCTACCCAACGCAAAGGACGTGGCGCATTAGGCGGCAATCCTGGCGGCGTCGTCACCCAAGAAACGTTCGAATGGTGGGTGGATCAGGTTGAAACCAATGCCAAAGAGAAGATCATCGTCACTGCGCACCACTATCTTCTGCGCGACACAACAGTCGCGACAGGAACGTGGGAAGGGATGAAGAAGGATGCGAGGGGCGCCTGGCAAACGGACTACCACGGCTACTATGCTGAAGGCACACCGCACGCTGCGAGCTACCTTTATTGGGTGGGCGGCAAAGGCGGTGAAAGACAGTTTGAATCTTGGCTCGACGCCAATCCCGGCAAGGTGGATTTCTGGTTGGGCGGGCACACGCATACCAACCCGGATGATCGCCACGGAGGCAAGGGTCACATCGAAAAACGCTATGGTGGAACGACTTTTGTGAACGTGTCTGCCCTTACGCGGTGGTTCGTGAAGGATCACGCCATGCCGCATTCAAGGTTGTTTACGTTTGAAGATGGTTCTGATGTGGCGCGGATCGAATGCTACATGCACACGGATGAGCATTGCGCGCAGGGATTTTATCCCGAAAAGGCCGTCAACGTCACGTTGAGCAAGCCATTTCGGCTGTAGGCGGTGCGTGGCTGTCTTGCGCAAAAACCCAAAGCACATTCATGCTCGGGCAACGCTGATTTTGGGATCACGGAACGGGCACGATTGATCCCCATCGGCTTTGCATGCGGCAAAGCCAGTTGCGGGAACAGAGCAAACAACTCCTGCCGTGCACGCGTGTTTACAGCGGATAAGGCGACGGGTCCGGGATAAAAGCTTTCTGACGGGGCACCGTTGGCAAAGATGATCTGATGCGCCTCGAACATCAGATGGATGTATGTCACGCCCCGACAGCCATGCGCGACGCGGGCGCGTCCGCCGCGCAATCCAGCCAGATGTTTGGCGCGGACCAGTGTTTCTTCACCATCGAGGTGCGCAAGCATACTGTGCTGCGGGGACACAATAAGCGGGCTATGTGCTCCGGTCAGACGCGGCGACAGGTGGATGGGTTTGAAGCGCGGCTGCCTTTGCAGCACTTTGTGTCCAAGGTGTCGTTGACCGATCCAGACCAACGGCTGCGGACCGTTGTCAGCAGTTATCACCAAGTCCCCCGGACCCAGCGTTTCAATGGGCACTTCACCTTCCGGCGTCAGGATCAACGTTCCCGTTGTGAAACAGACAACGCCGGTATTGTCGGCAGTGAAACTGGACTGCGACGCGCCCTGGAAGGTAAGGCTGTCCCCTGCGCCGAATTGCGTATTGTCCGAGTAGTCCACGGCCCCACCACCGGTGTCGGTGGTATTGGACTGGTTAAGCACGCCATCATCATCAAAGTCGGCCCGCAACTCACCCAAATCGTCATAGAACGTGCTGAGGTCGATAAAGTCGTTGTTGGTTGTGTCGCCATCGCCCAGCGCACCGGAATTTCCAAAGTTGAAATCCGTGATTGTGTCCGCGCCATCGCCTACACTGTATACGAAAACGTCGTCGCCGCCTCCGCCCGTGAGAGAGTCATCCTCCTCACCGCCTTCCAAAGTGTCGTCGCCAGACCCGCCGATAACAGTATCATTGCCACCACTCGACCTAATGTAGCCTCCATTGGTGTCAGCCGCGGCGTCAATTGAATCTCCGTCTTCGCTGCCATGAATGCGTTCGATGCCCGTGAAGTTTCCGCTGGCTCCTCCACCAGAGGTGAACGTGCCTGCGTCATCGCCTGTAAACGTGACAGTGAACGCTTCTCCGGTACCACCATCGAAATCCAGCGTGTCCCAGCCGGAGCCACCGACGACAGTTACGGATCCATCTGTCCCGTCGACTTCCAGAAAATCATCACCTGCTCCGCCATCGAGCGTCGAGTCTCCCGATCCCGCATACAGGGAGTCATTATCATCTCCACCTGACAGGATGTCCGAGCCGTCGCGAGCGAACAGGCGGTCGTTTCCGGCCCCACCCTCAAGCGTGTCGTTCCCACTGTTGCCGTCCAAACTGTCGTCACCGAGGCCGCCAACGATTGAATCATTCCCGGCGCCACCATCGACCGTGTCATTGCCGTCGCCAGCATCAATGTCGAGGCCCAGTGAATCCAGCGTTCCGTCAACACTATCATCGTCTGACGTGAGAATGACGCGCTCGATCTCGGAGAACGTGATCGTGTCTGTCCCATCGGTGATCGTGCCAGCCTGATCGCCTGTGTAGGTAACAGTTACGGCAGAAGACAGCCCCGACAAATCGATGACGTCATCATTGGAACCACCATTTCCACCGGTAACACTGTCATTGCCAAAACCGTCGGAAAACAGAATTGTGTCTGACCCGTCACCGCCATGAATAGTGTCGTTGCCGGTGCCACCGCGCAACTCGTCATCTCCGGCACCACCTTCGACGTAGTCGTTGCCAGCACCGCCATCGACGGTATCGTCGCCAAGATTCGCCAAGATCGTGTCATCACCGGAGCCACCATCTAGGGATTCATCACCACTGTCGGCATTGATCGTATCATTTCCATCCCCGCCATCGACCGTGTCATTTGCGCCATAGGTTACGATAGAGTCGTTCCCGTCTCCCCCCAATAGGACGGCGTCATCATCACTGGCTGAAAACCCACCTCGGATCGTATCGTTTCCCGCACCCCCATCCAGTGTGTCACCACCTACCGCATGCTGGAGCAGATCATCGCCGTCTCCACCCTGAACAAGGTCCGCGCCAGAACCGCCGTCGAGCGTGTCGTCTCCGGTGCCGCCTGATAAGGTGTCGTTGCCCGTTGCCCCGGAAAGACTATCGTCGCCATAGTCACCGTCGATGGAATCGTTACCTGAGCCACCATCGACAGTATCCGCACCCCAACCGCCATCTACGGTGTCATTACCATCGCCCGTATGGACGTTAATGCCGGGGTTGTCTCCGAAGACCCCGTCATAGACCGCGGTTGCATCGACAGAGTCAGCTTGGTCAGTAAGGATCAGGCGTTCGATCTCGGAGAACGTGATGGTGTCTGTGCCATCTGTAATCGTTCCAGCTTCTTCGCTTGAATAGGTGACCGTGACTGCGCTGGACAGGCCAGAAAGATCAACGACATCGTCGTCCGAACTGGACGTGACGCCCTCGCCACCGATGATGGTGTCGTTACCGAAGCTGTTTTCGATGATGAACGTGTCAGCGTCACTGCCGCCGTCCATACTGTCATCGCCGGTTCCACCCACAAGACGATCATCGTCATCGCCACCAATCAGAGTATCGTTGCCTGCACCACCTTCCAGCGTGTCATTGCCGCCTGTGGCCACGATGCTGTCATCGCCCGCGCCTCCGACAAGGCTGTCATCACCGGCGGAGTTCATGAGCGTGTCGTTTCCGGCCCCGCCAAGCAGCGTGTCTTGACCCAACCCAGTAGTCAGGAAGTCGTCGCCCGCACCGCCGTCGATCAGGTCATCACCGTCACCGCCCGCCAGAGTATCCCCGCCCGTGCCACCGATCAGTGTGTCGTTGCCACCTCCGCCATCCACGTTCACGGCTGTAGATTGCAGTGAGTTATCAATTCCATCGTCGAACGCAGAGAGACTGAAATATTCAATCCCTGAAAAGGTTGCGGTGTTTCCACTACTCGAGAACGTTCCAGCTTCGGCACCGTTCAGGACGATGGTGACACCGGCGGTCAACGCAGAACCATCGATCCTGTCATCATCGGTGCCGGTGGTTGTTGTTTCCCCACCATCAATCGTGTCGCTTCCGAACCCATCTTCGAGAACGAACGTGTCGGCGTCGGCTCCTCCGGACAGGGTGTCGTTCCCGGCGCCGCCCGTCAGGGTGTCGGAACCATCCTCACCTGACAAAGAGTCGTTTCCAGTTCCGCCCGATACTGTGTCGTCACCTGCCCCGGACAGGATCGTGTCATTGCCCGCGCCTCCGCCAAGGATGTTGGCATAGTCTCCGGTTGCTGAAATCAGATTGTCAGCGCTGTCTCCGGTGACCTGAGCAGCATTTTCGTTTAGCTCGATATTTTCGATGTTCTGCAGTTCACCACGGGAAGAGCCTGAATACGAGAACAGCCCTGTGTCCAGATCAATGTGATGGTTGTTGGAAAAGGTGCCTCGTGCTCCATCAAGGACAAACGTATCAGTCCCGTCGCCACCATCGATTGTGTCAAACTCGTTAGAACTGTTCGTTCCGCCAACCTTGACAAGTCGATCATCATCGTCGCCTGCATCAATCAGCAGAGCTTCATAGCCGAACTCAATTGTGTCGCTTCCCACGCCGCCCAACACGGTGTCATCACCGGTATGCGAACCACCGGTGATGAAGTCGTCACCGGCACCTGCGTCAATGCTGTCATCGCCCGCGCCACCGGTGATCGTTTCGTCGCCTGCGCCTGCATTGATCGTGTCGTCGCCATCGCCACCGATGAGCGTGGAATTTCCTGCCCCGCCATAGATGAGGTCCGCTCCCGACCCTCCATCTACGCTGTCCGCACCGTCGTGCCCTGTAATTGTGTCGTCGCCGGCCCCACCAAGCAACGTATCGTTGCCGTCGCCGGCATCCAAAGAATCGTTTCCGACGCCGCCATCATACAACCGCGCCCAGCTCCCATATCCGGACGCTGAAATTATGTCATCGAAGGACGATCCATATGCTGTCGTAGACCCGCCAAAGTCATAGTATTCTTGGCCCTCGCCCGCGAGGCGCGCGTCAAACAGTCCTCCGCCATCGGACGATCCGTTCCATTCGCCGACGCTTGTGAACGCAATACTATCGCCCCCGGACGTCGCAGTGCCCCCGGATGCGTTGGAGAAGACAATGCTCCATGTCTGAGACGTATCATTGAAAAAGGAAATGCCGTCGCGCCCATCTCCTCCATCAAATGTGTCGGACCCGGTTGCTCCGGTGACGTTGTACCAGTCTTCTCCATCACCGCCGCTCAGCGTATCGTTCCCGAGATCGCTGTGCAGTTGATCGTCCCCTGCATCGCCTTCCAGTGAGTCGTTACCTGTGCCGCCATACAGGACGTCGTTTCCACCCCATCCCTTGAGTACCATACCGGAATTGTCGCCGGTGATGGTGTCATCTCCGGTGTTGGATCCGTCGACTTGTTCGATTCCGATTAGAACGTCGCCTGCAGCATCACCGCCAGTTTCAGCGGCGCCATCCGACCGCACGACCACCACCGCATCTGCAGAACTGTAATACTGGGCTACGTCGTAGTCGCCAGTGCTCCCGTCCAGCGTATCTGCTCCAGCGCCGCCTTGCAGAATAGAGTATTCATAAAAGACGGAGTTGTTGCCGACGAGGCTGTCGTTTCCGGCACCACCATACAAAGTGTCCGATCCATCACCACTGATCAGAGTGTCGTTGCCATCTCCTCCCGAGATCACATCGTCGCCAACCCCGCCGGACACTGTGTCGTCGCCTGCGCCGCCGTCCAGACTGTCATTCCCGCCAAGTTCGAAACCTGCGAGATCAAACGGATCCGG
>CAZDXI010000011.1:0-1315 GCA_964509095.1 uncultured Rhodobacterales bacterium | reverse complement strand
ATGGCTGAACGTTTCGTTGGTGTCGTCCCCCCGAATTTCGCCATTATTTGCGATGAATACTGCCGCGCTTGTCGAAGCCACGGACAGAGTGGTGCCAAAGCCGCCGCCATCAAGGTCTCCGGCTGTGACCGTGAAATCACTCCCCATCCGCAGTGCGGTCACTTCGAACGTCACCGTGTTGTCACCGGTAAGCTGATCGTTTCCGCTTCCGCCCATCAGGGTATCGCCGCCAGCGCCACCAGTCAGAACGTCATCACCGGCGTACCCATCTGCGACAATGGATGTTGTCACACCTGTCCCAATCAGATTGTCTCCTTGCGAAGACAAGGTGAAGCTTTCGATCTCCGAGAATGTGAGCGTATCTGACCCAGAAACTAGAGACCCGGTTTCATCCACCGTGAACGTCACGGAAACCGCATTGGTCAGCCCCGTGGCGTCTATGACATCCGTGTCGCCACCACTTTCGCCGCCCACAATCGTGTCTGCGCCGAATATGTCCTGAAGTACAAACGTGTCGGCGCCATCACCGCCATCCAACAGATCGTCATCGTCAGTTGCACCCGCAGACGGTAGGGTTGTTGTGAAGATCGTGCTCGAAGAGAACGATCCTTCATAAAAGATCTGGAAGAATTGCTGGTTGCCGTTGTCCAGATCAACAGTCAGATTTGCCGTCCCTCCCCCAAAGGAGACGCTAGAGACTGTGAAACCATCAGACAGGACAATCTTGTCTGTGCCCTCATCAAAGTCGCCAACGGTTAGGCTGATGTTGTCGTCCGTGGATGTTACATGGAGGAAATCTGCAACTCCGTCACCATCGCCAGCGCCGGGGGAGTTACTGAACCTGATTGTTGCAGAAGTTCCGAAACCGCCTGTGTACTGAAAGTAATCCTGTCCCGTATTACCGGTGACATCTCCACCCGAAGAAACCGAAGTCCAGGAAATCGGCCCGCCCACACCCCGAGATCCGCTATCGATTGTGTCGTCGCCGGTCCCGCCAAAGATCGTGTCATTGCCCGCATCCCCGTCGATGCTGTCATTGCCAGAGCCACCATCAATGAAATCTGCGCCAGTCGTAATCGCATTCCCGGCCGCATCCGTGAATCCAAGCCCAAGCACGTCATCGCCACTGCCACCAGAAACCGTCAGAAGGTCGGGAACTCCAGAACTGGTGTTGAAGCTGAATGTGCCTGCAGGATCGCCATTGTCGAAGTCATTGGTCTCATATCCCTGCATCGAAGACGCATTGCCGGAGAATTCCAGCGCGTAATCCGTCGACCCTCCATCCGTGAAACCGGCATAAGCGGCATCACCGCCA
>CAZDXI010000010.1:0-29749 GCA_964509095.1 uncultured Rhodobacterales bacterium | reverse complement strand
TACCGCGCGCACCTCGTCAAAATCATGACACAACGTGCCGTCAATAACGCGGGATGAAGGTCTGAAACATAGCAAGTTTGGAGCAGCCTCGCGCATATGTGCGGGGCTGTTTTGTTACAGCGTTACCAAGTCACCTTTTGAGTCGATCAACGTGACGCGATGCATTGCGGGCTGGTCATGGAACAAGGCACGAACTTGATCCAGTGGGGCCATTGCCAATCCGGTGGATAAGCTGTCGGCGAGTACGGCGGTGTCGGCTTCGACAGATACTGTGGACCAGATGGGCACCTTGTTTGGGTGCAGAATATGTCCACCGCCATCGTTCAACACCATAGCAGCCGGGCTTGTGGTCGCGATGGCACGATCCATTAATGTGCGCGTCCCTTGATATCCAAACATCGGATCATGAAGCCCCAAACGCCAAGGGCCTCCAAGCGCACGGTGTTCACCGATGTTCACCAAAACACGCGTCATGCCGGCGTCCTTCAACATATCGGTAATGACGTCGGTTGCGTAACCTTGAGCGATTCCGTTCAGGGTCAGTTTCTGTTGAGGCCCCAAAGTGATCCTTCGAGCGGACACGGACACACGTTCCCAACTGACGAGGTTTCGTGCCTTGGCTTCGTCGATCCTTAGTGCGCGCGCCTCCCAAAGAGACTGAACCGTCGGATCAAACAGACCACCGGTAAGCTCCCAAGCGTGATGGCAATGTTCAAGCAGGCGCACCATGTCGCGGTCCGGGTGCGTCAAAGACCGCGCACGGTTCAATTCAGACAAAGCAGAGTTTGGATCGTACAGGCTGAACAGGCGTTCCATCCGGGAGATGAGTGCCCGCGCGCGCTCCAAAGCCGGTTTGGTCACCGCGTCCGGGCCTGCCAACGTTAAGCTGATGTCTCCTCCAAATGCGCGCCCGTGCCACGATGCGGCATGCGCGATCATGGGGGCGCCTGCAAAGGCGGCAGAGATCGTCAGGAAGCGACGGCGAGACAAGGTCATTCGGCGGCAAGCTCCCCTTGGCGCAGGCGGACGCCGCGCTTGGCCTCCAATATCAAGGGCACGCACTGGGCTTCATCGTCATGGATCGTGACGCAATCCAAGCACTGGAAGCATTCGGAATATTGGATCTCACCCGTTTTGGCGATGGCGCCATAGTTGCATTTCACTTTGCACAACTGGCAAGGAGATCCGCATTCGGCGCGCCGCGCAATCCAGTCGCGTCCGCGAACAAGCCCGCCAATCGCCATCACAGCACCAAGTGGACACAGATACCGGCAAAATCCCTTGAACAGGACCATCGACAGGACCAGCAGCCCGACTGCATACGCGACATAGTACCATTCGCGAATGAAGAACGTCGTGATGGCGGTTTTGAAGGGCTCAACCTCGATTGCCTTGTCCAGCGCGGACGGGAGCGTGAAGATCATCGCAACCATACTGGCCAGCACGACGTATTTCAGCAGTTTCAGGCGTTGATCCCAGATGTCGCTGGGGTCCCATTGGGGTAGGCGCAGCAGGCGACCCAGATGGTGTGCAAATTCCTGCATCGCGCCGAACGGACAGAGCCAGCCGCAGAACAGCCCGCGTCCCCAGGCGACGAACCCAAGGATCGCAAACGCCCAGACCACCAACGAGAACGGATCATAGAGCAGGAACGAAAACGATCCGCCTTCAAAAGCGGTTCGGATCACGGCCAGAGGAGTCGCGATTGACAGCTGACCTTGACCCCACCAGCCAATGAAGCCGGTTACAACGGCAAGGATACCGAGCCGAATTGGTGTGAACAGCTTGTGACCGGCCAATCTGTTCATCCCGAACAACAGCAACCCGGTCAGGCCAACCAAAAACACGCCAAGCAGGATCAAGTCGGTGGCCCGGTTGCGCAGGGCATCCACCCAAGGAGGCGCAGGCTTGACAACCTCGGCGCGGGCAAAGAACCTTTCGGGCGTGACCACAGGCACATCCAGCGTAACGGAGCCGATTTCAGGCTGGAACATGCCATGTTCACGTTGTGCCAGAACATGCAGAATCCATTCCGAAGATGGATCAAAGCCCAGCCGACGGTCCGTGCGCAGGATCAACGCAACACCGTCGTGAATGTCATCCGGCACGTCATTGTTTAGCTCGACATAAATATCTGAATCCCGAAAGGCGATCGGAAAGCCGCCCTGTTCGGCGCTGAGCAGATCGGGGGACGTGTTACGTATAAACTCCTCGGTCACCAGCCCGTGGCGCGCGGTTTCTACGACAAGAACCGGTTCGTCTGTGGTGGAGATCGTCATGAACTCTTGCAGTTCATCAAATGCACTCTGCGACAGGACAGCTTTTGCGATGGATTTTGGCCCGATATCTACAATCCAAAGATCAAGATACAGGCCATCCGGATCGGCGGTCGCGTCCGGATCGTCGTCTTCCCACAAGGTCCCGGCAAAGGCGGTGTTGATCTGAGCATTGGTGACCGTGTGCCGGATTGCGATGCCCTGTTCGACAAGGTCGTCCCAGGTCAGGGCTTCCTCGTGCTTTGGGTCCGGGAACGCGGGTGGTCCGGTTGCGATCCCGCTCATCTTCTCGCGCGCCACCTGCAAGGCTGCGGCCAGCACGCTTTCATGGGCGATCCGCACGGATGCCGTCGCTTTGGTCACGCCGTCGAGATAGATCAAGGCCCCATCGCCGCCGGCACCGTAAGGCGAACCGACCACCAGCGAGTCGCTGATAGAATGTCCCCGATACTGTTCGAAGAACTTGTGAAACGGGGCTTGGCCAAGGCCGGACACGAAGATCGGCTCGTTATGAGAAATCAGCTTCACATCCAGAAACCGACCCTCAAGATCCAGCACAACCAGAGCATTGATCGGGGCCCCGGAAAATCCGGGCAGCGGGGCCATCGGTTCGGTTTCGAACACATACCCGGCCTCTGCTCCGCCGGAGTTCAGCAATTGCCAGACACCTTGGTCGTTCAACGGCTCTCCCAATGACATGGGTGGGATGATGTAAGGTTCGAGGTCTGCGCGCGTCAAAGGTTCTGCATGTGCGTCCGAAACCGCAATCAGCGCGGCAGCCAAATACAGCGCCAAAGCCAGAAGGCTGCGTGCCAGTCGAACGTGCAATGTCATGGACCGAACCCTAGGGTGGGACTGAGGGGCTCCCAATTCGACTAAGGTCTTAGCGCGCGTCGTGTTCCGGAAAATGCAACTTCCCCTCACATGCGAATGGATGTAGAGAACCGCCCGGTGTTCAACGCACTTTAATCAAGGCTGTGAAGGTTTTTTCGATGGCAGATTCTGACCAAGGCAAGCTCCCCGCGACCGCTGGCGGTTACACGACCGACGTGGTGCGCGAGGTTGAAACCAAGTGGCGTGAGCGCTGGTTGTCGGAAAAGACGTTTCGCACCGAAGATCCCAAGCCGGGCGATGACACATTCTTTTGTCTGGACATGTTTCCTTATCCATCCGGCGATGGTCTGCATGTTGGGCATCCGGTGGGGTTCATTGCATCCGACGTAGTCAGCCGTTTCAAACGGATGAAAGGGTTCAATGTCTTGCACCCGATGGGGTGGGATGCGTTTGGTCTGCCGGCCGAACGCCACGCGATGAAAACCGGGCAGCATCCGTCCGAAACGGTTCGCAAGAATGCCGCCAACTATCGCCGGCAGATGCAGCTGATCGGTCTGTCCTATGACTGGGACCGCGAAGTTTCCACGACCGACCCGGAATTCTACAAAATCACACAGCAAATGTTCCTCGACCTCTACGAGGCGTGGTTCGATCCAGAAACGCAAAGCGCCAAGCATATCGACACGCTGCCCATTCCGGAAGATGTGGCACAGCAAGGGGATGCGGCTATCCGGGCGTTCCGCGATGATCACCGGCTCGCGTATTACGATGAAGCCATGGTGAACTTTTGCCCGGAACTGGGCACTGTTGTTGCGAACGAAGAAGTCATGGCCGATGGGCGTACCGAACAGGGCTACGAAGTTGTGCGCCGTATGCAGCGGCAGGTGATGATGCGCATTTCGTGCTTTGCGGAACGGCTGATCTCTGGGCTGGAAAAGCTGGATTGGCCGCAGGCGATCAAGGAGATGCAGCGCAACTGGATCGGGCGAAGCACGGGTCACAAGATCACGTTCCAGACAGAGTCCGGAGCAGACATCACAGTCTTTACGACTCGCGCGGACACGCTGCCCGGCACAACGTTCCTGGTTCTGGCACCCGAGCATCCTTTGGTTGCCGAGCTAACGACCGACGCGCAGCGAGCAGAGGTCGACGCCTACGTACATGCAGCCCTTCAGAAAAGTGATCTGATGCGCAAGCAAGGGGCGGAGAAAACCGGTGCGGCGCTTGGCGCCTTCGCGCACAACCCATTGACGGGTGAGCGTGTGCCGATCTTTGTGTCCGACTACGTCTTGTTTGATACCGGCACCGGCGCTGTGATGGGGGTTCCCGCCCATGACGCGCGCGACTTTGACTTTGCCAAGCTTTATGACCTGCCCGTGATCGCGATCCACGCGCCCGACGGTGAAAACCACGAAGAGGTTGCAGCAGGTCGCATGGTCTGGACAGGTGACGGTACGTCGCTGTCTTTTGATCTGGATTGCTATCGCGACCTTGAGCTTGCCGGATTGCCGACGTCTGAGTTCATGACGAAGTTCTGCGACTATCTGGTGGATGCCGGCTTGGCCGAGATCAGCATCCAGTACCGCATTCGCGATTGGATTTTTTCCCGCCAACGCTACTGGGGGGAGCCGATCCCTCTCATCCATTGGGAGGATGGCACCGTCGAGCCGATGGATCGCGCTCAACTGCCTGTGATCATCCCCACGCTTGATGACTACCGCCCCAGCCCAGACGGTCAACCGCCTCTGGCGCGTGCGACGGATTGGGTCAAGGTAACTGACCCTGCGACAGGCCGCACAGGCGAACGCGAAACCCTGACTATGCCACAGTGGGCCGGTTCATGCTGGTATCCGTTGCGTTTCATGGACCCACGCAACGCCGAGCGTGCGGCTGCACCGGATATTGAAAAGGCGTGGGGGCCCGTCGATTTGTATATCGGCGGTGCCGAACACGCGACGTTGCACCTGCTCTACGCTCGTTTTTGGTACATGGCGCTGGCGGATCTGGGTCGGATCGACACGGTCGAACCATTCCAGAAACTTGTGAACCAAGGGCTTTTACAGGCGTTCACGTTCCAGAACGACCGCGGCGTGAAAATCCCCGCTGATGAGGTGGAAGAACGTGCCGACGGGCAGACATATGTTCTGCCAACATCCGCGCATTACGACGCGGAAACAGCGGACACGCCACTGGTGCGTGTAAAAGCCAAGATGTCAAAAACGCTTCGCAATGTTGTCACGCCGGATCAGGTGGTCGAAGAACACGGTGCCGATGCTTTTCGAGTTTGCATGATGTTCATGGGTCCGGTTGAGCAGACACGTGAGTGGGAAAACAGCAAAGCTGCGTCTTCCGCGAAATTCCTGCGTCGTTTCTGGCGGTTTACGACAGATGAAAAGCAATCGGGACTGCGCGACACCGTGGCTGTTGACCAAGAAGACGCAGACATCCGTCGTGTTGTCGACGAGACGATTGTGACTATCGAAGAGGGCATCGACTCGCTGCGTCTGAACACGTCGATTGCGGCATTTATGAAGTGCCTGAACGAAATCGGAACGCGTCCTGTTTCCAAAACGACGGTCGAACGTTTGATCCTGATATTATCGCCTTTTGCGCCGTTCATGTGTGAAGAACTTTGGTCGCGTTGTGGGCACGATGCGTCACTCGCCCGTGTGGAGTGGCCAGAGGTAGACATGTCTCAACATGCTGGTCCCGAAAGTGTGACCCTTGTTGTGACGATCAATGGGAAGAAGCGTGCTCAGTTGGACGTCCTTCCCGATGCTTCGGATGACAACTTGCGCGGCCAGGCAGTTGAGGCAGTTGCCGAACGGTGGGATGTGACCGAAAACAACAGCCGCATTCTCATTATCCGAGACAAATCAAGCGGCGCGCCGAAATTGGTGAATATCATCAAACAAGGCTGATGCATGGGGTGGGTTTCAGTGTCAGCCCGGCATGCTCAACGAACGATGAACTCGGCGTGCAGCGCTCCGGCTGCTTTGATGCTTTTTAAGATATCGATCATGTCGCGCGGAGCGACGCCGAGAGCGTTCAAGCCAGCGATGACTTCGGATAGGTTTGTTCCATCCGGGATCTCTGCAAGGCCAATGCCGGGTTCTTCTTCAATCTCGGCGTTCGTGCGAGGGACGACAACCGTTTCACCTTCGGAAAAAGGATTGGGCTGCACGACTACGGGCTGTTCCTGAATGCGCAAGGTCAGATTGCCCTGCGAAACTGCTACGCGCGAGATGCGGACATCTTCACCCATTACGATCGTGCCGGATCGTTGATCCACGATGACGCGGGCAGGCAGTTCTGGTTCAACTCTGATGTTTTCAATTCGACCCAGCGCATGAGCGACAGACCTTGTGCGCGTAGCTTGCACATTCAACAGAACAGTCCCAGCATCCAACATCTGCGCGACACCACGACCAAATTCCGCATTGATCGCGCGTTCAATCCGCGCGGCAGTCGTGAAATCGGCTTCGCGAAGAGCCAAGCGCATGTCGCCTATAGAGGACAGGTCGAAATCCACTTCCCGTTCGACGCGTGCGCCAGAAGGTACGACACCAGCAGTGGGTACACCTTGCGTGACTTGCGCACCATCACCTTCGGCTGCAACGCCACCGGCGATGATCGTGCCCTGTGCAACGGCATAGATTTCTCCATCCGCGGCATTGAGGGGTGTCATTACCAGAGTTCCGCCTAACAGGCTTTTTGCATCGCCAATGGCGGAAACGGTCACATCAATCTGGCTTCCGGCTCTCGAAAACGGGGGCAAGGTCGCTGTCACAAAGACAGCCGCCACGTTTTTGGGGCGGAACTGCTCTCCGGTAACATTGACGCCCAAACGTTCGAGAATGTTGGACATGATTTCCTCGGTAAAGGGCGCGTTTCGTAACCCATCACCTGTGCCGTTCAAGCCAACGACCAGACCATAGCCAACAAGGTCATTTCCGCGCACACCATCAAAGTTAACCAAGTCTTTGATACGTACAGGCCCGGCCAAGGCTTGTGTTGCGGACAATACCAGAATGAGGATCAGACGGAGAAGGTTCATCTTAGGAAATTCACCAATGAAAGTTGTGACAAACGCACAGTGACAGCGTAAAGGCTTTCCAATTGAAACTGCGCGGCCTCTAGTTCTGTTGCGGCTTCGTAGGGGTCAATTTTCATCAAAGCGCCCTTGGCGTACTCCAGACCTGCTGTCTCGGTTTGGTTCCGGACCGACCAATCATCGACCAATTCTTGTGCCAGACCCAATCGGGCTTGCGTCTCAACCATGTCCCGTTCCGCCGCGAGCATGCTTTCACCTGCTTGGCGATAGAGATCGGTTTGTTCGGTCAAAGGGAGCGTCGTGCCAGGTGCCGTTGCAAGCGCGGCCATCGCGAAAGACTTCATGACATCTTTCAAGGCTGGATCGTTAGCCTTTATGTCAACAGATGCTTCAGCAGTGTCGGACATCTTGAAAGGCGCGAGTGCTGTGTTGCTCCCCGTGTAAGCGAACGCGTCAAACCCGAGAGGGTCGGCAAACCAGTTGTTAACCGCCGTTTCAATGTCTGTTGCAGTTGTGGCACCAGCCACAACGGTTTCAAGTTCGGCAAGGATCAGATCACCGGCAACGAGCGGAGCTCTATCGGTGGTATCCCCCGCAAACATGCTGCGCCCGGCCGCTTGACTGTTAAGCATGGCAACGACCGTTTCAAATTGCTGTCGCCCTTCTTCTGCAATCGTTTCACTTGTGACAACGCTGGAACTGGCATCTGTCGCAATCAGGTCGCGCGCGAAGTTGCCAGCAATGTCGTTAACCTGCTCCAGGCGCGCTTGCATCAGACCAGTAAACTGTTCTGCCTCGGAAATCGTAACCGAGTAACCATCCAAAAGGCGCAATTCGCGTTCAATTCCAGTCAACCGGGCATAACTGCCACCAAGGTGGTCAGTCAGATCAGAAGCTGTTCCCGTCACGAGTTCTTCGTTCAGGGACTGGATGTTCTGTTTCAATGTCGCACTGTGTTGGCGCATGGCGAATGCACGGGCAAGGTCACCCAGAGAGTTGATTGTCATCGCGCGATCCTCATCAGTTCGTCAAACATCTCTTCAATCGTTTGAACCATCCGCGCGTTGGCGGCGTAGGCTTGTTCGACCAAAATCATGTGTTGAAGTTCTGCGTCTGTATCGACACCCGCGGCGCGCTCGCTCTGGGAGAGTTCGAAGAACGAACTGGCCGCAAACGAAAGGGACTGATCCGCCGCAAGACGCTGCACGCCGACACGGCTCATCAAACTGTTGGCAAGATCAGACAAAGAGATCGCAGATGTGCCAAAGTCACCTGAAGCGGGTACTCGACGATCCGAAAGCGCATCGCGAAACGCGTTGAGTTGGGCGGCTTGACCAACAGAGCCAGCGACAGCGGCACCGATGCCATCTCGTAAACGCCATGCCTCGCCACCTTGAGCGGGATCGACCGCTGAATTAACAGAAAGTCGCTCCGCGAGCCCCACCTCATCAAGGGGATCAAACGGGCCACCTCCGTCGGTAAACAAACCCGCCGCTCCGGGCGTAAGCGTTGGATCAACAGCAGGGTCTTGAAACCGTTCGACCAGATCGCGCGCCGCCGCATCAATCTGGCTCATGGCGTCTGTGGCCAGTTCATCTCTTACAGCAAACTGAGCCGCCAACGTTCCTCCCGGCAAGCCGCCATTGTCGGAACTGGTGCGAATAGACGTGCCATTGATGGATAGACCGGAAAGCTGGCCACCTTCGATTGTCATATAGGGTGTCACAATGTTGGATTGCGTGAAGTCGATCTGCCGCGCGGATCCATCAAGAAGCACCGTACCGCCGGTGGAGTACAGCGCCACTTTTCCGTTCTCGCGGGCTGCGACGCGAACTGGGGCAATCTCGTTTATCTCATCAATAACGTTTTGGCGCAGGTCCAACAGAGAGCTGTCATCAAGCCCGCTGATGTTGATCTGTGCAATGCGGGTGTTGAGGTCCTCGACTTCTTCCAACGCAGCATTGAGCCGAGTGACCTGCGCGGCGATACTCGCGTCCGCTTCGTTGCGGATCACAGAGAGGTCCCGGCTTGTCGAGTTGATTACCGCGACGAGATCTTTGGCGGCGAACACGGTACTCTCCAGCCGTTCAGGTGCATCCGGTCGGCTGGATGCCTGCAAGAGTTTCGCGTCAAGGTTCGCAATTACATTGGTCAAAGCACGCGGATCATCCGGAGTGCCGAGAGTTGTTTCCAGACGGTTCAGAAATGTGTTCACAGTAGATGCGTATCCCAAGTCGGATTGTGCGCTCCGGCGGGCCGAGATGATTGCCGGGTCATTGTTGCGCACAACACCGTTTGCGGTTACGCCGCCGATGAAATTGGCTGAGGTTGACGATACCTCCAGCGTGCGCCGGGCATAGCCGGGCGTTGTCGCGTTGGAAATGTTCATCGCGATTACGTCGGTTGTGCGCCCGGCGACCCGAAGGCCTGACATTGCGTTCTGGAAAGCTGAAGTTATCGTCATGTTTACTCACCTCTTAATGGAGGATTACCAATTACCGTTTGATGTTTGTGGTTTCCTGAAGCATCTCATCCACGGTCTGGATGACCTTCGCGTTGGAAGAGTAAGCCCGCTGAGTCTGGATCATGTCGGTCAACTCACCGGCCACATCCGTTGTGCTTTCTTCCCGTGCAAAGGACACGATGTCACCTGTTGGTCCGTCACCTGCATCCCACAGGAAGAACGAACCACTGTCAGGAGACGGCAGGTAAGTCTGATTGTCCAACGCAACCATTCCGTTCGGGTTGGGCAAATCCACAAGAGGTACTTGGTAAATAACCTGCGTAATTCCAGTATCGAAGAACGCATGCACGTAACCGTTGGCGTCAACCTCGACGCTGGTCATATTGCCGACCGGGCTGCCGTCTTTGATGATCGAAAGTGGTGCGAAGCTGTCTGACAATTGGGTCAGGCCGTCGCTGTCACCAATACGCCCGATGTTCAATTCCATCGGTCCGCCATCAACTGTGACAATGACCGTACCCGCGGCCGGATCATATGTTCCGCCGGTTGTTGTCACAACGCTGGCCAACGTTCCGCCAGACGTTCGGTCGTCGTTGAAAGTGAGAACGTATTCACCCACGACAGCGCCACCGGAAGCGGAATCAGTGATCACTGCGGTCCATTCATTGGTCGAACCGGTGGCCGGAGTGTTCGGTGTGAATTCAATCGACAGGTTTTCCGAAGTACCGAGGTTGTCGTAATATTCTATTGATGTGCTGGACGATCCGCCGACATAGCCAGCTTCAGTGTGGGTCGCGGGCAAATTAATCCCCAGAGAGACGCTGGTCGTTGGTTCACCAGAGAACTGGTTCACGTTGATTTGGATCGGTTCCAGACTGTCTGATGTGTCTCGTGGGTAAAGCGGGATGCTTCCATCTGGTTGAGCAGGCCAGCCAAGCAGAACGAGGCCTGACTCACTGCGCAAAAACCCTTCGGAGTCTGTGCGGAAAGATCCCGTAGTGGTCAGGAACATCTGTGTGTCGCCGTTGGCGACTTCAACTTCTGTGGCTGAGGAAACAGGAAGCATCCCGCGACCACGAACCGCCAAATCAGTTGCGTTTGACGTCGAAACCAGCGGACCGCTCTGATCGATCAGGCGATGCGTTGTCGCACGAACACCACCGGCTGAATACGTCCCGCCATTTGAAGCGATCACCATAGAGGAGAAATCCGCTTCGACCCGCTTGTAGCCATAAGTGGACGCATTCGCGATATTGTCTGAAATAGCCGCCAGCCGTGTTGCATTCGCCGCAAGGGCTGCCACACCGGCATTGAGCGAAGAAGAAATTGTCATTGAGATACGCCTTTCTGCTGCATCGCCTCATTCTTGTCGACACAGAGATAGACGCATCCCATTTAACATCGCGCTAACAGATAAAATCCTATCTAGTTTGCAACGTCCCGCAAAAGGATGACTTCCAGACGGTCATTGCGTGTGGACATTGGGTCTGACACGACAGGCTCTCGGTCAGCATGCCCGGTCACGCGACGAAGACGGTCGTCCGGCATTCCATTGTCTGCCATTAACGCACGCATGGCATCAGCACGCGCAGCGGACATTGCCCAGACAGCACTTTGCGCAATGACAACCGGTTCAGCGGACACGTGCCCCTCGACTGCAACTTCGTTGGTTACGGCGCGTGACACGCCATTGATTAACCGGGCCAGATCAACCAGCAAAGGTGTCGGCGTTGCGGTATTGTCTTCGAAAAGCGGTGTTCCCTCACGCGCGAATATTTCTATGATAACGCCCTCGTCTGTGACCCGCGTTACGATATGCTCAAGAGCGTTCTCTTCCACCAAAGATTCGCCGCCGGTTCCGAACAAGGCTTCATCGATGGTCTTTTGAAGCTCTTCGTCCTGTTTCTTACCGTCGTCGCCCACGTGCCCGGATGCTTTACTTTGCTCCGTCGGGTTCATCATCGTTGCGCCCTGCCCGTTATGCGCCAGCGTCTGTTCGGTAAAGATGGAGTCACCACCGAACATGCCTTCCCCGCCCCCGGACATTCGCGCAATCGCGATCGTCGGAGAGAAGTAATCCGCAAGCCCTGTGCGTTGCTTTTCGGTCGTTGCGTTCAAAAGCCACATCAACAAAAAGAAAGCCATCATCGCGGTCACGAAGTCAGCATAAGCCACCTTCCAGGCACCACCATGATGCCCGTCGCCACCGCCTTTTTTAACTTTCTTGATGATAATGGGCGCGACATTGCTATCGGCGCTCATATCCACCACCTAAATTTTCACCCAACGCAACACTTACTGAGCAGGAGTTACCGTCCGCTTAACAGTTAGGAATGTCTGTAATTTCCGGCGCTAAGCGTAGGTCGAATTCGCTTGCACAGCACCGCGCGATGGCAACTAGTGCCAGGTATGGAGACCTCCGGCGAAATCCTCGACAGCCGTTACGCTTGGCTGCGCCTTGCGCTGACGCTGGGTGTTGCAGTGATCGCGAATGCGGGCATGTGGATTGTGATCGCGGTCCTGCCGGATATAGAAAACGATTTCGGTGTCAGCCGAGGCTGGGCATCGGCACCTTACACAATGACCATGATTGGTTTTGCCGTTGGCAACTTTGCTGTTGGACGTCTGGTGGACCGGTTTGGAGTAACAATAAGCCTGCAAGGTGCGGCCATCGTCATTGCGGTGTCTTATGTGCTTTCTACGCTGTCTCCGGGAATTGTGTTTCTGAGCGTGATTCACCTGTTCTTAGGCTTAGGAACAGCCGTCGGATTTGGCCCACTGATTGCCGACATTTCTCATTGGTTTTACCGTCAGCGTGGGTTGGCGGTGGCTTTGGTCGCGTCCGGGAATTACCTTTCGGGCGTCGTTTGGCCATTGCTGTTGTCTGATTTGATGGCGACCGGGGACTGGCGCTCTGTCTATCTGGTTCTGGCGGCCATAGCCGTGTGCATCATGATCCCAATGTCTTTGACCTTGCGCCGTGTGGTCCCTGCCACTGCTCAGGCGGTTGCGAGCCAAGCCGCCGCGCATCGTTCTGGCAGTTTGGGCCTGTCCTCGCGCTCTTTGGCGATTCTGCTTGGGATCGCTGGGATTGGATGTTGCGTCGCGATGTCCATGCCTCAGGTGCATATCGTGGCGTATTGCGTCGGCCTCGGATATGGGCCGACGGCGGGCTATCAAATGCTGTCCTTGATGCTTTTGGGAGGTGTCGTGTCCCGTGTTATTTCCGGTCTTGTTGCTGACCGGTTGGGCGGAGTCATCACGCTGCTTATTGGATCCGTTCTGCAATGCATCGCGCTGTTCTTGTACCTGCCTTATGACGGGCTGGTGTCACTCTATGTCGTGTCGATGATCTTTGGCCTGTCCCAAGGTGGCATCGTGCCATCTTATGCGGTGGTCGTTCGGGAATATATGCCCGCCAAGGATGCGGGCGCTTGGGTCGGGTTCGTCTTGATGACGACGATCCTTGGGATGGCGCTGGGTGGGCAGATGTCTGCGTGGATTTATGACTGGACCGGTAGCTATCAGGCGGCCTTCCTCAACGGGATCGTCTGGAACGGCATGAACATCGCAATCATGGTCTGGCTTTTGTCACGGACCCGGTCCCGCCCATCGGTGCCATCCCCGGCATAAAACCTCAGAGGTGCTTTTGACCTCGGGCCTTCGCAAGTTCGATCTGCTTTTGGCGTTCCCGAAAGCGTTCTTTGTCCGCCGCACTGGTCTCATCAACACAGTGATGGCAACTCACCCCGTGCTCATACGCCTTGTCGTTACGGTCCTCAGGCAAGATGGGTCGTCTACACGCGTGGCACAGAATATGGGGTCCTTCTTTCAGCGCATGCCCGACGCTCACGCGACCGTCAAAGACAAAACATTCGCCATCCCATGTGCTGTCCTGTTCCGGCACCTCTTCTAGGTACTTCAGAATGCCGCCTTTGAGGTGATAGACATCCTCCACCCCCTGCCCAAGCAGGTAGTTGGTGGATTTCTCGCACCGGATTCCGCCTGTGCAGAACATCGCGATCTTCTTGTTGTGAAAGCGGTGCTTGTTCTTTTCCCACCACTCTGGAAATTCACCGAAGCTTTGGGTCTTGGGGTCCACTGCGCCTTCAAACGTTCCGATCGCGACTTCGTAGTCATTCCTTGTGTCGATGACCGCGACCTCTGGGTCTTGGATCAAGGCGTTCCAGTCCTTGGGTGCAATGTAGTGCCCAACCTTCGCGCGCGGATCGACGTCAGGCTGCCCCATCGTCACGATTTCTTGCTTGAGCCGCACCTTCATCTTTCGAAACGGCATATCGGTTGCCGTGCTTTCTTTCCATTCAAGATCGGCGCAGCCGGGCAGAGCGCGGATATGGGCGAGCACGTGATCAATTCCCTCGCGGGGTCCCGCGATGGTGCCGTTTATCCCTTCTTCCGCCAGCAACAGCGTGCCTTTCACGCTCTCGTGCAGGCACAGCGACTGCAGCGGACCCTTCAGCGCGCTGGGGTCTTCGAACCGTGTGAAGTGATAAAGGGCGGCAACCGTAAACATGCCGCGTCCCATACGCCTCTGCCCAACTGCAATCAAGACGCTGGGTCACTCTTGCCCCTGGCTCTATGTCGCGTCAGCGTAGGGCAATGACAGAGCTTTTGCCCATCGTCGATTTCCCCGGTCCCGGTCGTTTGTTGCGGCTGAATGGGACTGGCGATGGTCCCCCGGTGCTGGTGACCCACGGCACGTTCAGCAATGCCGACACGTGCCTGCCGCTTGCGCAATTTCTCGGCCAGACTGCCGAAACTGTTTTCGTTCTGGAATGGCGGGGCCGTGATGGATCACCCGGTGCCTTCGATTTTCATGATCTGGCCGAAGGCGAAGTCACCGCCGCCTTGCGACTGATGCCCGCGCCGGTGCATCTGGTGGCGCATTCCGGCGGTGGCCTCGCCTTTTGTTTTGCCCTTCTGTCCACGAGCAACCGCCTTTGGGCCAACAGTCTGACGATGCTGGCCACCCAAGGCACGCACCTGAAGGACGCCTCTCGGCGCGACTACCTCGGTGTTCGGGCAATGGACTGGTATGGTCAGCGGCGTGGCTACTGGCCCGCCCGTCGCCTTGGGTTGGGTCCGTGCAATGAAAGTGCCACCCTTCTGGCTCAATGGGTCCGTTTCAACCGGCAACGCAAGATCACAACGCGCAAGGGGGCGGACCTGTTTGACGCGGTGTCCGGTTTCAACCTGCCCGTGCTGGCCTTGGCTGGCGCCGGAGACACGTATATCGCCCGCCCGGATGGCTGCGAGGCGCTGGCCCGCGCCTTCGGCCCGTCTGCGAAATACCACCTGTGCTCAGCCGAAACCGATGGCGAAGACTTCACCCACGCCCGCCTGATCCGGTCGCGTGCCGCTGCCACCCATGTCTGGCCCCGCATCACGCGCTTCTGGAACAGCCTCTGAGGCATGGGTTTTCAACCCATTCCGCCTTGCCTAAACTCGCGATCAAAGAAGGAGACGACCTTATGACCCGCGCCCTAATCGTGATCGATGTGCAAAACGATTTCTGCCCCGGTGGTGCCCTCGCCGTGCCCGGTGGGGATGAGATTGTCCCCGGCATCAACGCGCTTATGGCTGACTTCGACGCTGTGATTCTGACCCAAGACTGGCACCCGGCGGGTCATTCCTCCTTCGCGTCCTCGCATGGTGCGGACCCTATGACGATGACCGAGATGCCATATGGCCCCCAAGTCCTCTGGCCCGACCACTGCATTCAAGGATCGGTCGGCGCGCAGTTTCATCCCGACCTCGCGGTCGATCGCGCTGATCTGATCATCCGCAAAGGCTATAACCCCGCAATCGATAGCTATTCTGCGTTCTTTGAAAACGACCACACCACGCCCACGGGTCTTGAAGGCTACCTTCGTACCCGCGGCATCACCGACCTCACCATGGTTGGCCTCGCTACTGATTTTTGTGTGAACTACTCCGCAGTCGATGCTGCGAAACTAGGGTTCGCTGTTGCGGTTCGTTCGGACCTTTGCCGGGCCATTGACTTTGACGGATCGTTGTCGGCTGCCAAGGAAGGGATGGTGGCGGCTGGGGTCAGCTTAGAGCAATCGTAATCAAGCAAACTATTTTTAGGCGGACCTTCCGTTGCCAAAGACAAGGGCGCAGCCCGTCAATGTCACTTCGCGGCAAACAGGACATTGCGATGCATATCCCGAGAAGCCTTTTCACCTTACTCTTTGCCCGATAACTCGATATCCCGGCACATATGCGTGACCACGACCTGACCACCGGTTCCATCGCGGGCCATTTCCGTACACTCGCGATTCCGGCGGCGATGGGGATGTTGTTCACGACGCTTTATAACGTGGTCGATGTCTACTTTGCGGGACAGATCTCTACCGAGGCGCAAGCCGGGCAGACCATCGGGTTTCAGGCATTCTTCATCATGCTTGCCGTCGGCTTTGGCACAGGCTCCGCGATGAGCGCGCTGGTTGGCAACGCACGGGGCAAAAAAGACGACGCAGCCGCGCGCCGCACCGCGATGCAGGGTCTGTCGTTCGCAGTGGTGGGAACGCTTATCCTGCTCGTTGTCGGGGGCATCGCCGGACCCTACCTGATCCAGATCGTTTCTGAACCTGGCGGGTATCGCGACGCTGCGAACGGGTATTTCTATTGGCTTCTGGCGGCGCTGCCCGGCTTCATTCTGGCAGGGGCGGGCAATGGTATTCTGCAAGCGCATGGGGACAGCGTCACTCAGCAGCGCGCGATGATGGTGGCGTTCTTTGCCAATATCGGGCTGAATCCCCTGCTGATCTACGGCATCCCCGGACTGATCCCCGGGCTTGGGTTTAACGGTATCGCTCTGGCCACAGTGATTTCTCAGACCGGGGTGATGCTGTTCATTCTGTGGACTGCGTTGCGGCTTCGTATCTTGCAGGAGGCTAGTGTCGCCGAACTGCGCCCCGATCTGGCAAGCTACCGTGAGATTTTCCTGCAAATGATCCCTACGGCCTCAGCCTTCATGGTGATGTTCTTTTCCGGCTTCGTGGTGCAATTCGCCCTTAAGGGGTTCGGGGAACATGCCATCGCGGCCTATGGCATCGCGCTTCGGATCGAACAAATTCTACTGCTCCCCGTGCTTGGGATGACAGGTGCTTTGCTTCCCATCGCGGCCCAAAACTTTGGTGCAGGTGACTTCGACCGGGTGCGTGCGGCGCTTTGGTTCTGCTGGAAGCTGGGGCTGGTGATGACCATCGGTGCTGCACCGATCCTATGGTTCGGGGGTGGTACGTTTATGTCATTCTTCACGGATGATCAGCCGGTGATCGACGTGGGTATCAGCTATCTTCGTGTCGATAGCTTTCTGTTCATCCTTTATATGATGCTGTTTTCCATCAACTCTTTCCTTCAGGCCATGAAGCGTCCCGTCTTCACCCTGTGGATTTCGATCTATCGGCAAGGGTTTGGTGTCGCGTTCTTTGTCTGGCTTCTGGTTGGAGTGCTGGGCATGGACGTGATCGGTGTTTGGCTTGGCATCGCCATTGCGGTCAGTACTGGCTGGATCATGTCGCTGTGGATTGCGCGCCGGATTGCTGGCCAGGAAATCGGCGGCTTGCGTTGACCGCCGCCGCTTGGCACAACTTCCCAAGCTTCGAAGGAACTGCACATGGTCGATATTGCCACCCGCGTCTGGAACCACAAATGGAAGATCGACCCGATTGTGCGGTCGTTGATCGATACCGACTTCTACAAACTGCTCATGTGTCAGTCGGTGTTTCGCAACAAGCCGGATACGCAAGTCACCTTTTCCCTGATCAACCGGTCCAAGCATATCCCGTTGGCCAACCTGATCGATGAAGGCGAACTTCGCGAGCAGCTCGACCACATCCGTTCCCTGTCGTTGCGTCGTGGGGAAAGCACTTGGATGCGGGGTAATACGTTTTACGGCAAACGACAGATGTTCTCCCCCGAGTTCATGGACTGGTTCGAAGCTCTTCGCCTGCCGCCCTATCACCTCGAACGCGTCGGCAATCAATTCGAACTGACATTTGAAGGGTCATGGCCTGAAGTCATGCTTTGGGAAATTCCTGCATTGGCCGTTTTGATGGAACTGCGGGGCCGCGCCGTGCTCGACACCATGGGTAAGTTTGAATTGCAGGTCCTTTATGCACGCGCGATGACGAAGCTTTGGCAGAAAGTGGAAGCCTTGCGGGATCTCGACGGTTTGCGTGTTGCTGACTTCGGCACGCGTCGGCGGCATTCGTTCTTGTGGCAAGACTGGGCGGTGCAGGCGATGGGCGAAGGATTGGGTGAGAAATTCGTCGGTACTTCCAACTGTCTGATTGCCAAGAATCGTGATCTGGAGGCGATCGGAACCAACGCGCATGAATTGCCAATGGTGTATTCTGCTTTGGCAGAAGATGACGCCGCACTCGCTCAGGCGCCGTATGATGTGTTGCATGACTGGCATGACGAACACGATGGTAACTTGCGTATCATATTACCCGACACCTATGGCACCTCTGGGTTCCTTGAAAACGCGCCCGATTGGTTGGCCGGATGGACTGGCATCCGTATCGACTCTGGTGATCCGGCTACTGGCGCGGAGACGGCCATCAACTGGTGGAAGTCCCGTGGCGAAGATCCAACGGAAAAGCTGATCATCTTCTCTGACGGTCTCGACGTGGACAAGATCAGTGAACTTCATGCCAAGTTCGTTGGGCGCGTGAAGGTTTCCTTTGGTTGGGGAACGATGCTGACCAACGACTTCAAAGGGCTGGCGGACAATGACGCTTTGGCGCCGTTCTCTCTGGTGTGCAAAGCAATCAGCGCCAACGGAAACCCAACTGTGAAGCTGTCAGATAACCCGCGTAAAGCAATGGGGCCAGAAGATCAGGTTGCTCGATACAAGCGTGTATTTGGTGTCGGACAGCAAGAATCCTTCGAAGTTGTTGTCTGATTCATTCAACGCCAAATGTGGAAAACACACTTATGAAGTGTATTCGCGCCGTAATTAGGCCGTATCTTGCAACAATTCGGTCTTTTTGTATGCAGATCGTGAATAATTAGTCACACGTTTTAATCGAGTTATTAACTTTTTCACGAATCCTGCATGCAGCGTCAAATTGGTTGTGATACTGAATGCCCAGTTGAGTTTAGTTGTCGGGTGTTGGGAAAATGTCTCGGTTTCAATTGAAAGACTTTAGTGAAGCAATCGATGTTGGTCGCATTCGCCCGGCGTCGGCGTTCATCTCTGTGATTATTCCGACGTTTCGGCGCCAGGATGTCCTGTCCGAATTGTTGACAGTGTTGATGCTGCAATTGCCTGGAACAAATACGGAAGTCTTGGTCGTGGACAATTGTCCAGACCAGAGCGCATCCGATTTGGTTTTGGGGCTGGAACACCCGCAAATCCACTATTTCTCTGAGCCGCGCTCTGGCGTGGTTCATGCCCGCAACAAAGGGTTGTCCGAAGCGCGTGGCGAATACATCTTGTTTATTGACGATGATGAAGTCCCCTCGCGGAACTGGCTGGCGGCGTTCACCAAGCAAGCCGAAGCTGGTGTTGTGGCAGCTTTTGGGAAAATAACTGCGCGTTACGCAAAGCAACCCGAAACGGACGTTATCGATCTGCTTGAACAGATGTTCACGCGCAAGATCGATGCGGAATCGGGTGCTGACATTACAGCGCGCTATGCGGATATGGGCTGCGGAAACGCACTGTTCCATCGCGCAACCTGTTTTCCTGACGCGAATCCATTCAGCGAAGAATTCAATCGTCTCGGTGGCGAAGATTCTGCCTTGATCGAAGGTCTGGTGAATAGTGGGCAAACTCTGCACTGGGTTCCCGACGGGTTGGTCGAAGAAGTTGTGCCAGAGGATCGCCAAACCATTGAATACCTGAAGTCGCGTCGGTTTAACCAAGGACGCTTGCGTTCCAAAATCAACATCGACCGCAGCCTTCCAAAAGGTGCATTCTGGATGGCGGTTGGGGCGACTCAGACAACGCTTTATACAACGCGTTTCTTTCTGGCCCGGATGTTGGGCTCTTCGCGCAAGGCAGCGTTTTACGCTGTTCAGATTCAGGGTGGTTTGGGCAAACTGTTTTGGTGGCGCCAACCTGCCACGCTGCGCACATATGGCGGCTGATTAACTGACATCGGGGTCAATGCGACCCCGTAGTGCCTTTACCTCACCGCGGACTTTCTTGGCTTTGATGCGTCGTTTCTTACTGCCTAACGTGGGCCGTGTCGCGATGCGTCGCTTTGGTTTCTCACAGGCTTTCCGGATCAGCTCTGCCAGTCGTTCGCGTGCGATATCTCGGTTGCGTGCCTGATGACGCGTGTCTTGCACAAAGATCACGATAGCGCCTTCGTTGGTCCACCGCCGTCCGGCGATGCGCTTTAGTCGCGTCTTCACAGGGCCGGGCAGATTGGGGGAGCGTGCGGCCTCAAACCGCAACTCGACAGCCGTCGCAACCTTGTTCACGTTCTGACCCCCGGGGCCAGACGCGCGCTGGAAGCTTTCTGTCAGCTCCCAATCGGCAATTTCGATCTGATCGTTGATATTCAATGACATGACCATGTGTATGTACGCCGTATATGCGCGGTATGTACAGTCTGTGACTGCTGTGGTCGGCCATGAAAAAAGGGCCGCTCCAATGCAGGAACGGCCCTTTCGAAAGTCTCGGAGGTGGGGCCGGTCAGGCCATCGCCACCATGTGAATTACCCCTTTGGGTCTGCCCTCAGAAGGCTGCTCCACATGTTGTCCCGACACCTCTCTCCAACATCTTTCTCGACACTGGATCACCTCCTTTCGCTTTGTTGAACTCAAGCGAATCTTGGCACGGCTTGTCCAAAACTCAAAGCGTTTTTTCTTCCATCATGCGTTCAGTAATGACGCGGAAGGGCACCAGCGCGATCAAAGCGAGCGATAGCTTTACCATCCAGTCCGCCACAGCCAACGACACCCATAGTGGCGACACCGGCCCGACGCCGAGCACAGGCAGCATTTCATTGGCCCAAGACACGTCGTTGCTGGGTTCCAGCGCGCTCAGAGACTGCGAAAATGCGATGGAGAAGAACAAGGCCGTATCCACAGAACTGCCGATGATCGTTGATGCCAACGGTGCGCGCCACCATGGTCCGGTGCGCAGCGCGCTAAAGATACCGACGTCCAGCAACTGCGCCACAAGAAACGCCAGACCAGACCCAATCGCGATGCGGAAAGTCACTAAGGGGCCGAACTCCCCAATGATCTGCGTGCCCACAAGGGAACAGAACACGCCCACAATAAATCCCGTGAACACAACCGTGCGCGCAGGGCCGGCCCCATACACGCGGTTCATGATGTCGGTCACAAGGAACGCCAGCGGATACGTAAACGCGCCCCATGTCAGCCAATTTCCAAACAGGAATTGCACTAGGATGTTGGAGGCCAGCACGATAAGGGCCATGGCCAGAATGCCGGGAAGATGCGCACGTGTCATTTCAGGTTCCGTTTTGACAAGGTTGATCGGAGACTTGGCCCGCCACACCTCCGGCGAACGCCTCGCCATAGCGAGGTGCGACATACTGCGCAAGTTATTCTTGCAGAATGAATTCCAGCAATTCGGTCTTTTGAACGGATAGGTAATTGTCGTCAGAAATCAACGTAATGCGTGTCTGCCCATTGCGATCAAGACGAACCGCGATGCCTTCGTGGTTGTCGAACTGACTGACGTGGCTTTCGTACAATACACGCGGCGCACTGGTTTCAATCGGCGCGGCCAGTGTTCGAATGCGTGTTCGAAACCCCAACAAAGATACTGCGCGTTCAAGGATGAATAATGTGCCGTCCGGGCCGAAATCGGCCCCGACAACGAAGTAGTCAGCCGTTGCTGGAAACGCGCCGATCTCGGTCCATATTCCGTCGAAGTAACGGAACATCGGAAAATCTTCGCGGTTGTCCGGCACAGTTTCCGGCAAGACCAGCAAGCGACCTTCCGTATCAATGGCCAGAGCCTCCAAGCCTCTGTTAATGTTATCGATCTCAAGTTTTGGGAAGTCGATGTGTTCTACCGGCCAAAGCGTTCCAGGTTCGTAAAGCTCGACCTGCATTGGATCTTCGAACGATACAAACAGCCCATTTTCAGCGCGCGCCAAGCCTTCCGTGTCGGCTTTGCTGTCGGTGTAAATGTAGCGTTGGCCGACAAGTCGGATCCACTTGATCGACTCGTCGTCCTTCCGCTTCATGCGCAGTTCAAACAGGATGCCCTTGTCGTTGATGACCTGTGCGGTTTGCCCATCCTCAGAAAGCACCAAGCCGGATAGCCCACCGAAGTCCGTGGCGCGTGGAAATTCCAGCGTTTCCTGATGGACCAACTGCAATGTTGGCCCTTCCGCAAACGCAGCTTGCCACGCAAAACTCAGCGCGAACGCAAGACAGAAGCGCATTGTCGGGGCAGATCAGCCAAGGTGTATTCCCGCCGTTTCTTTTTCGGCGGAGGGTTCTTCGGCGGGGGCGGCGGGTTCAGGATGTCGTTCACCCATTGTTGCGCCTGCTTACAGCCGTAGGGATCGCCCGCCGGATACCCCGGTGTGGCCTGATCCACGCATCCGCGTGCGCCGCGTGGGCAGGACAAGCGCACGTGGAAGTGATAATGATGACCCCACCACGGGCGCACCTTCTTCAGCCATTTCTTGTTGCCGCGTGCGTCTTTGCACATCTGCACTTTTGCGCCGGGGAACACAAAAATCCGGGCCGTGCGACGATCCTTTGCGGCCTCTCGGATGATGTTGTGGTGCTGTTTGGTCCAGCTTGAATTCACGAACGCGCCGTTTGATCTGCGCATAGAGATAGATGAGATGTTCTCGCGTTGGCGCCGGTTCAGGTCCAGCCGATCAGCAGGGCGCATCCAGATGTCTATATCCAGCCCGATTTGGTGGCTGCGGTGTCCACTCAGCATGGGTCCCCCGCGCGGTTGGGAAATGTCCCCGATATAAAGTCCCTTCCACCCGCGTTGGCTGGCCGCAAAACTGCTGAGTTTCTGGATGAAATCAATCGTCTCAGGGTGCCCCCAGTTCCGGTTGCGCGACAAGCGCATCGCTTGCCATGTGGGTCCAGTCTCGGGCAATTGCGCACCACCGGCCAGACACCCCTTTGCATATCCACCCAAAGGCGCGGGATTCTGAGCCGATCCACCCCGTTTGCCCCCAAATTGTTGCTTGGCGAGAGGCTCCGCTGCC
This sequence comes from uncultured Rhodobacterales bacterium, assembly GCA_964509095.1. Taxonomy (GTDB): domain Bacteria; phylum Pseudomonadota; class Alphaproteobacteria; order Rhodobacterales; family Rhodobacteraceae; genus Aliishimia. The sequence continues at coordinate 6,915 of CAZDXI010000010.1, read as the reverse complement.
AAAGGCAGCGCAAGGATGACAATCAGAAGGGTCGTCAGGAACCGGATCATGCGAAACTCTCCCCTTTCGGATTCACCCAGCGTAACATGATCAGCCCGGCAAGAAAGAGCAGAATGAGAGGCGAGACCCCCAATTGCGCGCTTCCTGTCATTGTCGTCGCAATTGTGATCAGCGCGGGGGCAATGAAGGCCGTTGCGCGACCGCACAAACCGTAAAGTCCAAAGCTTTCAGTCGGAGATTTCGGGTCTGCATGGCGCACCATAAGAGACCTGCTTGCCGATTGCAGGATACCGCCCATGCCGCCGATCAGGCAGCCGCAGATGTAAAACACGATGGTGGAGGCCGCCGTAGTTTCGAACCCCATGCCAAAGATTTCTTTGGGCGACAGGTTCACCAGAACGACGCACACACCCATCAGAACCCAGATTGCTAAAATCACAACGGGTTTAGGGCCGAACCGGCTGTCCGCAAGCCCGCCAACATAGCTGAAGATTGCCGCCGCTGTGGCTGCGATGATCCCGAACACACCGACCTGCACGACTGAAAAATCCAACACGAGTGCCGCAAATGTACCGCCAAAACTGTAAAGCCCGTTCAGCGCGTCTCGGTACAGCATTGAAGAGCCGAGATACGTCGCGAGACTTTTGCGCAGCCGCAGCGCTTTTATGGACTCCCAAAGGTTGCTCATTGCCTTTGACAGTTTCGCGCCCGGGTTTGGGTTTCGCACCTCGCGGACCCACAGGAAATATGGAATCATGAACACGGCAAACCAGATTGCCACGAATGGTCCCGTGACCCGTGTGCCTTCTCGTGCGCTTGCGTCGAGCATACCGAAGAACGGATCAAGCCCGATCAACGTTTTGCCGTTGCCTTGTTCCACGAACAGCAAGAGCAGCACGATCAACGACATGACTCCGCCCGCATAGCCGAACGCGAAGCCTGACCCGGAAATCTTGCCGATCTGGTCCGGCGTCCCGAGGGCCGGCAGCTGCGAGTTGATGAAAATCAGTGCGAATTCGGCCCCAATGAAGCCAATTGCAAACATCATCATCATCATTTGTAGGTTGGTGCCATCGGGGTTTGTGTACCAGAGTCCGCCTGCTCCGATCACATACAGAACCGAAAAGCCGACGATCCACGGCATTCGACTGCCCGCCGTATCTGCTATAGACCCCAGAAACGGCGCGCCAAAGCCGATGATCAACCCAGTGATCGTCAGGGTCAGGGACCACATCGCCTGCGCATTAGCCTTAGCCGCTTCGCTGTCTTGCCCAGCCAACAGGTTCGCGTCCTGCGCCAACGACACAAAGAACGGACCAAAGATAAAGGTCAGCAAGACCGTATGGTACGGCTGGCTGGCCCAGTCAAAGAAATACCAGCCCCAAATCCGCTTCTTGAGCGACGGTTCCGCCATGCCTCAGTCCTTCCTTTTCGTTGGCGTGGATTAGAAACAGGCGGGGGCAGGTCTGGCAAGGCATGCTTTTCCATACTCTTTGATCTGGTCTCTCAACCTTGCGTAAACCGCTGCTGCGTCATAGGTGGAGGGTCAGTGAAAGCAGGAGACAGCAATGCTCGCGATTTGTGGCCCGATCGATCTGGTTTTGGGGGTGGTGTATTTCGTGATGATTATTCACCTCATCATGAGCTGGCTGATCAATTTTCAGGTTTTGAACCTGCACCAACAATTCGTGTCTCAGGTTTGGTATGGGCTGAATCGTCTGTTGGAACCGATTTATCAGCCGATCCGTCGGGTTCTGCCGGACACGCGCCCACTTGATCTTGCTCCGCTGGTGGCCTTGCTGATCGTGATCTCGCTGCGGGCCTATATTCTGCCGACTATTTTCGGTGGACCCTGCCGGATGCTCTGATCCGGCCTTGTTCACGGAATCTTAGTGTGGGATTGTGACATCTAACGAGCAGTTAGAACAATCAATCGCGCTTCAGGCATATGTCCACACAGGCACTGTTAAAGGACGTTTTTGGCTTTGATGATTTTCGCCCCGGTCAGGCGGAGATTGTGGAGGCTGTGGCGGCCGATGAAAATGTCCTCGCGATTATGCCAACAGGTGGCGGGAAGTCCCTGTGTTTTCAATTGCCTGCGCTGATGCGTGAGGGGGTTACGGTCGTGATTTCCCCCCTGATCGCTTTGATGCGAGACCAAGTCAGTGCGCTGCAAGCCTTGGGTGTTGAAGCGGGGGCATTAACCTCTGGCAACACGCCTGAAGAAACCGATCAGGTCTGGCAAGCCTTGGAGGACGGGCGTCTGCGACTGCTCTACATCGCGCCGGAACGTCTGGCCGCCGGGTCCTCTATCGGGATGCTGCGTCGGATTGGGATCAGCCTGATTGCCGTCGACGAAGCCCATTGTGTCAGTCAATGCGGCCATGACTTCCGCCCCGACTATCTTCGGATCGGAGAGTTGCGTCGTGCGCTGAACGTGCCTTTGGCAGCGTTCACGGCCACAGCTGACGCCGAAACCCGTGCCGAGATCGTACAAAAACTGTTTGATGGCGAGGAACCGCGCAGCTTTTTGCGGGGGTTTGACCGTCCCAACCTGCATTTGGCCTTTTCGGCAAAGAACCAACCGCGCCAGCAGATTCTGTCCTTTGCTGCGGCGCGCAAGGGGCAATCAGGAATCGTCTATTGCGGAACGCGTGCCAAGACCGAAACGCTCGCGAAAGCGCTGCGCGACGATGGGCATGAGGCGATCCACTATCACGGCGGTATGGACCCCGAAGACCGGCGTCACGCTGAACAACGCTTCCAGCGTGAAGACGGCTTGATTGTTGTGGCCACTGTGGCCTTTGGCATGGGTGTCGATAAACCCGACATTCGCTGGGTTGCTCATGCAGACCTGCCCAAGTCGATTGAGGCCTATTACCAAGAGATCGGACGTGGCGGACGCGATGGTGCACCCGCTGAAACTCTGACACTGTTTGGCCCCGAAGATATCCGTTTGCGGCGGAACCAGATCGATGAGGGGTTGGCTCCTCCTGAACGCCGCGCTGCTGATCATGCGCGACTCAACGCGCTGTTGGGACTAGCTGAGGCGCTGGAGTGTCGCCGCAAATCCTTGCTGGCGTATTTTGGTGAAACGCCCGAAAGCTGTGGTCGCTGTGATCTGTGTGATCAACCGGCAGACGTCTTTGATGGCACAACCGCGGTGCGCAAGGCTCTGTCCGCGATTTTGCGCACGGAAGAATGGTTCGGCGCGGGACACTTGATCGACATTCTGCTGGGTACGATGACCGACAAAGTGCGTGCGCGAGGCCATGACAGTCTGCCGACTTTCGGTGTGGGTACTGAATATGACCGTCGCCAATGGCAGGCCGTGTTTCGCCAGATGATGGGTCATGACCTGATCCGCCCGGACCCGGAACGCCATGGCGCGTTGCGTATGACAGATGCGGCCCTTCCGATTCTGCGCGATGAAGCGCGCATTTCCTTGCGCCGCGATACGATCAAAGCCGCCACCCGCCGGCCCGTTGTCAAAACGCTAGTGTCCGACGAAGACGCGCCGCTTTTGTCTGCGCTGAAAGCCAAGAGGCGTGCGCTGGCAGAAGCGGCGAAGGTCCCCGCGTATATCGTGTTCAATGATCGCACCCTGATAGACATGGCCGAAAAACGTCCCATGACACTCGATGGTATGGCTGGTGTGACTGGGGTAGGTGCGAAGAAGTTGCAAACCTATGGTGCCGCGTTTCTGGAGGTCATCACCGGGGCACAAGATCACGTGCATCCCACGCGCGCGAAGCTTGCGGGCATGGATGCGGGTGCGATCTATGACCGCTTGTTGGAAATTCAGACTGACTTGGCGCGCGGTGCGGACGGGACGGAAAAACCGCTCAGTTGTTCTGCGTCTCAGCTGTCCAAGGTTGCGAAGATGCGCTCGGCAGATGCGCGAAGCTTGGAAACCGTGTTGGGGGATCGTCGGGCAGAGCGTTTTGGCGCGGCGTTTCTGGACGTCTTGCGGGAAGCGGGCTAGATCACGTTCAACACGAATTGGGGGTGCTGATGCTTGTTGTGATTTCTCCGGCCAAACGTTTGGATTGGGCTGAACGTGACGTGGACATGACCGCGCCTGAATTTCCCGAAGACGCCAACAGACTGGTCAAAACTGCGCGGAATCTTTCGCTGAAAGACCTCAAAGGGTTGATGGGCTTGTCGGATGATCTGGCGCGGCTGAATCGGGATCGGTTCCGTGCATTTTCCGACGACCCGGAAACGTCAGAAACGCGCCCTGCGGCGCTGGCTTTTGCAGGAGATACCTATCAAGGGTTGGAGCCAGACACGCTGGACACCGACGAAATGACCTGGGCTCAGGATCATTTGCGCATTTTGTCAGGGCTGTACGGGCTTTTGAGGCCGTTGGATGCGATTCAGCCTTATCGTCTTGAAATGGGAAGCCGGTTGAAGACGCGCAGGGGAAATTCGCTCTATGAGTATTGGCGCGATGATCTGGCCAAGGCGTTAGTGGCACAGGCCGAAGCCGTCGAATCCGATACGCTGATCAACTGCGCTAGCCAGGAGTATTTTGGCGCAGCCTCCACAAAAGCGCTTAAGCTCAACGTCATCACGCCGCAGTTTATGGAAGACAAAGGGTCCGGGCCGAAAATGGTGAGCTTCTTCGCCAAAAAGGCCCGCGGGGCGATGGCTCGGTTCGTCATTCAGAACCGACTGACTGATGCCACTGGAATTCTTGAATTTGACGCGGGGGGCTATGCCTACCAGCCGGACCTGTCTGCTCCGAACAAGCCGGTTTTTGTGCGCCCTTACCCCGCCTGAAGCAAGTCTTCTTCGTTACCGAATGGTGGTCTGACATCGTCCGGCACCAACTGGCGGATCATGTCATGGATGGCCGGTTTGCGTAGGGGTTTGGTCAGGTAATGATCCAGACCCGCTTGTAGAATGGGTGCCTCATCCCCGTTCTGCGCATGAGCCGTCAGGGCAACGACGGGTATGTGCTTTCCAGTTGTTTGTTCAATCTTGCGGATTTCACCAGTAGCTTCCTTGCCGTCCATTTCCGGCATGGAGATATCCATAAACACCATGTCGGGTTGGAAGCTCTGATATGCGGCCACGGCTTCTATGCCGTTGTTTGCAATCTGCAATTCGATGTCCAACGATTTGATCATTTTGCGGAAAACAAGCTGATTGGTTTTATTGTCCTCTGCGGCCAAAATCCGCATCTTTCGTAGTTCGTCAGAAGCGCCGGGTTTGTTCGGTGCGGGCTCGGTGTCGACCACCGGGATGGAGGCTTTTTCTGTATCGCAAATCTCGATCGTCATCTCGGGAGTTTGCTCAGGCGCGGAAATAGGGTCTGCGTCTGCCTCGGGCACCTCACTTGCAATCAGATTGACCGATGGTTCGGGTTCTGCTGGCTGCAACTCTTCCATTTCATCAATCGCGGGGACGCTTGGTGCAGCAACCTCTTCCTCCAGAGGCTCAAGTGCTGCTGCAGGTATTGGGTCACGTCGAAAAGAAATGGTGGGCGCAAGTTCTTCGGATGATGACAGATCATCGTGTGATGCCGGCGCTTCAACATCGTCGGTTTCCACCAATTCAGGCTGAGTGGTCTCTACTTCGGTAGCGGTTTCTAGCGGGGGAGATTCTGCAATGTCGGGAAGTTCCGCGATGGGTTCATCCGCAGGAGGTGCCAATGGCGATTCATCCGCAACCGACGCAACGTCAGAAGTTGGCGCAGGTTCTGAAGTGGTGTCCACAGAAAGTGGCTCAAGAGCCGCGACTGCGTCGTCCACATCTTCGAAGGTTAAATCAGGTTCTGGTGCATCGACCTCAGACAGGGGCATCGTATCAGATGGATCCGTTTGCGCGGGTCCATCCATCGCGGGGAGTTCGCTGTTATCCGTCTCCGTTGCGTCAGTAACTTTTTCTGGCGACTGTTCAGGTTCCGGATCCTTGTGCCGACGGAACAAAGGTGCAGGACCCGGTTCTGCAAGTGTGGCCGCGTCGTTTTCTGGCGGCGCGTCCTGTGCTTCAAGTTCGGACAAGGCGGCAATCAGCTTCTCGCGTTGCAGAGGGCGTTGCAGTTCGGCGGCGACCAGGGATTTCACGCTGTCATCCAAATGCGTGCCGGGGTTGGATGACAATGCAAAAATCGGAACAGTCGCGTTTACGTCGCGGACAGAAGACAGGAATTCGGCGTTGGTCATGTCGGACATGTCCTGTTCAAACAGGATCAAATCATATCCATCGGCCAGTTGTTGCAGCGCAGCCTGCCCGGTTTGGCATCCGTCTGTGGCGACACCCAAAAACTCCAACTGACGACGTAGAATGTCCCTGTTGATGGTATTGGGGTCCACAACCAAGACCTTGCTTAGGTGTTCGGGAAGTTCGACGCTGGCAAGGTTGGCTTCTTCAGCGATTTGCATTGGAATCTTGAAGCCAAAGCAGGAGCCGACTCCTTCTTCACTTTCAGCCCAGATTTCGCCGCCCATCAATTCGACCAGCCGCCCAACCCTGTGCCTTCGAATTTACGATTCCGTTCATCTTCGACCTGCGTGAACTCCGCGAAAATCTGATCCAATTGCTCTTTCGCGATACCGATGCCTGTATCCTCAATGGCGATGTGCAAGAACATCTGTTCTGTGGCAGTGGCAGGCGATCCGGTGATGCGGATCAGGACGTGCCCTTCGCTGGTAAACTTCACCGCGTTCCCGATCAGATTAGTGAGAATCTGACGGATGCGCCCGATATCCCCGATGAACTGGTGCGGCAGGAACATGTCATAGTCCAACAGCAAGGCGAGGTCTTTCTCTCTTGCTGCAGGTTGGACGAGCATCTGTACTTCGTGGATCGATTTTTCGAGGTCGAATGGCGCGTTGTGCAGTACCATTTTCTCAGCTTCGATTTTGGAGAAATCGAGAATGTCGTTGATGATAACCAACAACGCTT
>CAZDXI010000009.1:0-29948 GCA_964509095.1 uncultured Rhodobacterales bacterium | reverse complement strand
CCGCGCAGGGTTGGCGAACCCGGACAAACCCATCGGGGTCTTCATGCTTTGCGGGCCTTCGGGCGTGGGTAAGACTGAAACCGCGCTGGCACTGGCCGAAACGCTGTATGGGGGTGAGCAGAACATCATCACCATCAACATGTCCGAGTTTCAGGAGGCGCATTCAGTTTCCCTGCTCAAGGGCGCCCCTCCGGGCTATGTCGGTTATGGCGAAGGCGGTCGTCTGACCGAAGCCGTGCGCCGCAAGCCCTATTCCGTGGTGCTGCTCGACGAAGTCGAAAAGGCCCACCCCGACATCCATGAGCTGTTCTTTCAAGTGTTCGATAAGGGTATCATGGAAGACGGCAATGGCCGTGCGATCAACTTCAAGAATTGCCTGATCCTGCTGACGTCCAACGTGGGCACCGATGTCATAATGGAGATGGCCGAAAACGGTGAAACCACCCCAGATGTCGAAGAACTCGCCACAGCCCTGCGCCCCTTCCAACTCGACGTTTTCCCGCCCGCGCTTCTGGGCCGTCTGGTGTCGATTCCTTATTTCCCTTTGGGCGAAGCGGCACTGGCAGATATCACAAAGCTCAAGCTGCGGTCTGTCGCAAAGCGCCTGAAACAGAGCCACAACGCGGAACTGGTCTATGGCGACGACGTGCTATCGCACATCACGTCCCAATGCCGGGACCCCGACAGCGGGGGTCGTATGATCGACAACATTATCACCAACTCGATACTACCCGAACTGTCCCGGCGTGTGCTTGAGCGCATGGTGTCGGGTGATGAATTTTCTCAAGTCACAGTGACTCACGTTCCAGATGGTTTCGACTACGCATTTTCATAAGTAACAGGACAACGCACATGACGATTTCAGCAAGCGTCGGCAAAGACGGCGAAAACAAACCCGAAGACGTCGCAACGGTTCGCAATTTATTGATCCGGCATCGCAAGTGGACCGGGATGGACCTGCGCGTCACTGGCACCACGTCTGTGAACGACACGTTCATCAAAGCGATCAAGGCCTTTCAGGAAACGGCTTGCGCCTATCTGACTCAAGATGGTCGGGTCGATCCCAAAGGCTTTACCTACAAGCGCCTCAGTCAGGTGATGATCATTGGACCCACGCACGAGGTCTTTTTGAACGTCTGCTGGAACCCCGGTGAAAACCTGACGGATGGCGACTATGCCAGCGCCGCAACAAAACTTGGATGTGAAAAGGCGGCGATCAAAGCAGTTGCCAAGGTCGAAACCCGCCGCAACCCTGCCGATGGCCTTGGGCGGCCCACCATATTGTTTGAACGCCACAAGTTCCGCGCCTTTACCAATGGCGCGTACAATACGACCCACCCGGATCTGTCGAATTCACAAGGCGGGTATGGTCGGTTTTCGGCCCAGTATCCCAAGCTGAAACGCGCCGCGATGTTGAACGAAGAAGCTGCTCTGAAATCCGCGTCCTGGGGCATGTTTCAGATCATGGGCTTTAACTACAAAGCCGCCGGATATAACTCTGTCGGGACATATGTGAAGGCGATGATCGGCTCTCAGGCGAACCAGTTGGGGGCGTTTGTGTCCTTCATCAACGCCAATGCAACGCTGAAAAAGGCGATCCAAGACAAGAATTGGGCTGTCTTCGCACGTGGCTACAACGGCCCGGATTACGCGACCAACAGCTATGACACCAAGATGGCAACAGCCTATGCCGAATTCGCCGCAGAGGAGGCAAAAGAGACCGTTGGAAACTAAGCGCGTCGCATTCGGGATCGCTGCGGGCCTCGCTGTTCTGGCGGTGACGGTCGTTACCTTTGCGACGGCCGAAGAAAAGCCCGCGCCGACGTCTGCGATGATCGTGATGCAGCCGATGAAGCTCGACACGCATCCGATGCAGTCCTTGATGCCGAACGCGGAAGCCTGCGCCGTGCGCATTTCAGCCAGCGGCCAAGGCGCACAAACCGTGGTGACGATCGGAGACGGCGATTCCGAAATGCTGTCCTGCCTGGAATTCGTCGAAGCCGCTCCACTGGAAACGCTGCCTGGGTCAATTGGCCTGATCTATGATGTGGAAAGCGGACCCGGCAGCAGCTTTCGGGGGGCTGTAATCCTGACGCCCGATGCAGACACGGGAACATGGCAATTGAACGAGGCTTATTCAGGCGATCTGACGCTTAACGCGGATTATCCGGACCTCAACGCGTTGGAAGAGGCCTTGCGCGCAAGGTAGTCACATCGTGTCCAGCACCGCGTCCACGGCTTCGCGAAACTGGCGCACCTCTGCGGTGATCACCACTGGCGCAGGTGCACTGGGCGCCGACGCACCAGAGACAGAGCGCATCTTGCGGTCCGACCATGCCGCCATCTCCGCCACGCTCCACCCATCAAGGAAGGGATTAGCCCGGACGACCGCAGCGCCCATAATCTCCAACACACTGGCCTGTTGATTAGCTTTCAACGCCTTGACCGCGCCACCGGGGCCAAGGAAGTGTGCCAGATATAGGCGACCGGCGGTCACGTTCACCCCATTGGCCCGCAGGTAGCTTTCATTTTCCCGCGCCAGATTGGTCACCATCGCGCGGCTTAGGGCCGGGTCAAAACGCAGCTTCAGCAACTCAGGCTCGGACAGCGATGCCACCAGATCGGGGCGATAGGTGCGCATCATCCGCAGCCACGTGCTGTTGATGAACTGACCCAGACCTGTCGCGGATGACCTTGGGTTCTTCGCCCGTGCGTTCCCCGCGCTCTCCACCTGAATGATCCGGTTGACCAGTGTCTCCACCGCGCGGGAGCCTTGTGCAGCGCCAAGGCTCAGCGGGTCTACAGGATTGCCAGCCATGCGGATCTCAAAGTGCAGGTGCGGACCTGTCGAGCGCCCCGTGGTACCGACATAGCCAATGACCTCGCCCGCCTGCACCTCGCGACCAAGGCGGATGCCATCGGCAAAGCGGTTGAGGTGTGCGTATCGGCTCTGCACGCCGCCCGGATGATCCACATAAATGATGTTTCCATAGCTATCGGATCGGTTCGCGCGGCTGATCTTACCGCCTGTCGTTGCGCGCACCGGCGTGCCCGTCGGGGCGGCCCAATCCACGCCGTTATGATTGACCGTCTTGTTCAGGATCGGGTGATGGCGTGGCCCAAAGCCGCTGGTCTTGGTGCCCGCAACTGGTACAAGATATCCCTGCCCCAGCCCGCCTCCGCCGCCCCCGCGTGAGGTCGGGTTGGCCGGATCAAAACACTCAAACACATCCGAATTCCCCGCGCGTGGCACCACGTAACACTGCACCGACAATTGCGGCCCCTCCAGCGCGGCGAACAGAATACGGCCCGAGGGCACCCCGGCCTCGCGTTCACTGAACAGCATGACAAACCGATCATCCTCGCCAGTGATCACATCAAGGTCCTGCACCCGGCTCAGCATCACCATCAGCTCTCCCACAAGTTCCAGCGGCACCTGATTGCGCAGCGCCGTGGAATAGATCGCGTCCTTCAGGCGCACATCGCCTGTGCGTTTCTTCGCCCGCACCGCAAGCCGGGCACGATCCAACAGCTTGTCGGAAAACCACGGGTCCGCGCCTGTGGTGAAGCGGCCCGGCCCCGGCTGCGCCAGCGTGATAATGTGCGCATCCGGCGCATAGATCGACATCTGCAACAGTTCAGCATCCAGCCGGTTGGGATTTCGGCGCAAAGCAACAACGCTGCCACTGACCAATTGCGCGACGTTTTCCTGATCCAACCTGCGCAGCACGCGCCCGATCTCGGCCTCGTCCAGATGATCGGACAACACGTCTTTCAGCGCCCGATCTTCTTTCAGGCGGACAAATGTGTCCTGAAAAAGTGCCCGTCGACGGTCCGGGCGCAACCCTTCAGCGGCTGTGGTCGTGTTCTCGATCCGTGTGTCCACATAGCGGATCGCAGTGTCTGCCTCCGCGTCCCCAATCACCGCGCCCCAACTGCCCTCACCATCCTCAACGATCACTTCATCCCCGGCCTGCGCCAGCGTTTCGTTCTCCTCATATGCAACGGGTTCCACAAAGGCGCTCGCGCGCCGAGCTTCGAACGCGGCAAGGTCCGCGCTGGAGGACGGGATCGTCAATTGCACACGTTGCGAAGCATCCAGCAACCGGTCTTCCAACAGAACACCGCCACTTCCCGCCGGGGCGCGCAAAGGATGCACGGTCTGGGTCAACGTCGTGCGGCGCAGCCCGGATTGTTCATCCCCCGTTAACGTCAGGATCATCGGATCCCGCTGGATATCGAGGAAAACCTCCGTCGCCGCAGCTACAATTGTCACCGCCTGTTCGGCGGTTTCTTCGGTCTGGACAAGGATGGCATCGTCTTCTTCGACCAGTGGGGTCGGCACAACATCCGGTTCATCCCGTGACATCCAGACCCCAACCGCAGCCACCACAACTGCGACACCGGCCACGGCACCTGCACGTTTCAGCATCCGCGCGCGGCGGCGTTTCTGCCATTTCCGGCCAGAGCCTTTGAAACTCGGATCAACCTCTATGGGCATCGCGTTGCCCGTCTGCCCGGCACGGTCCGCTTACCGCACAATGGTTCCGCCGCCCCCGATGCGCCGCTTGCGCTTGGGTTGTGCGGCAGCGGGTTTCTTGGGTGTCGTCACCTTGCGTGGCGTGGTTCGGGTTGTCGTTCTTGTGGGAGTCCGGCGCGTCGTCGTCGCCGTTGTTTTCGGCCTTGGCGCCGGTGCCGCGGCTACAGGCGTTTCGCAGCGCACATCGTCATTCAGCAGGATCGTGCGATAGAGTTCGATACTCGCCCGTTCATCCGGCCACGTCGCCCCGCCTCCAAGAGCCTTGAAGTATTCCGGCACGGATCGGCGCGAACCGGGACCCCAATCCCCATCAACTGCCGAGCGATAGCAGTTCATGCGCTTCATCTCGGTCTGGATCACTTCAACCAGGTCCCCCTGGGGTGGGTCAATATGGCCGCCGCGCACCAATCGTTGATAGATGTCGGGATTGCTGTCTTTGAGGGTCGCGCGCGTCTCCAGATCGTCATGGGCAAAGGCAAAGGCCGCAATCGTGTCCGGCAGCAGCGTTTCAATCCCGAAACTGGCTTCCTGACCCGGTGCGATCCGCCCAACGATAATAGAGGGTTGTGGCCGCCCCGCAGGCACCTGCAACGCCGCCAACTGCACGGTGTCATCAGTTCCAGATTTGAAAACGGGCGCAGTCTCACCCGGTTGATACGCAGCAACCAGACGAAAGACGTCTGTGGTCTCCGTATCCACATCCAGCGTGATCGGGCCAGTGTTAAAGCTCTGCGCGCCCGCCGTGGACCCGTATGCAACGCTGGCACACAGAAGCACAGTCTGGGTCAAGGATTTGGGCGAATACCACACGTCAACGGTCCCGTTACTCACAATTTACTTAACGAAATTATAGGCATACCAGACCGATTCAGGCAAGCTTGGCATCGTCTATTCCGGCGCGCTCAAAAAGAAAGTCCAGCGTTCGGAACGTCTTGTGTCCACTTCCAGAAACTCTGCCGGGATGCGCCCTACCGTCAAACAGGTGTCATGCCCCCGGATTTTGTCGAACTCATCCGGCATCACACAAAGGGTGGTGGTTCCCTTCAGCAGCGGCTTGTTGAACACGTCCATCGCGAACACGTAGACAAATCTGGCTGTCAGCGTGGTTTCGATCAGATTGGCGCATTGGTTGGGGCCCACAACCCACCAGCCTGACGTTGCCCAATCGTCCACATCCCATTCGCCGACCGCGACATTGGCCACATCCAGCGTTTGATTGCAGAATCGAAAATTGGCTTCAGCGCGATCTGGTGGAATCGCCCACAACACCGTCAAAACGGACAAAACCCTTGGGAATCGCGCCGTTAACCTTTGTTTACGCCCCATGAACTGTGTCGGATTCATCACGAAGACGCCTCAATACTCGGTATTTATCCACAGCGTAGACACAATAGTTTGCGAAATCCCGCCTTGAGACATGTTATTTCCATTTTTCCCCCTGATGGGTAGGTGAAATTTCATCCGTCCCGTGTTATATCGACGGCATGATCAGAACCCTTGCAGCTTCCATTTCTCTTCTGGCGCTTTCTGTCGCCGGTGGGTTTGGCTTGTCTCAGGCCCATAGCAGCGTGATGTCCTTCGGGCCGGCTGCCGGGGATGTGACGGTTGCAACCTATGATGATCTTGCTCCGGAACAGACTGTCAAACCAACTGCTTTGGCAACGCCTCAGACGGAAACAGCCGTTGTCGCAAGTCTCGCTCCGCGTCTTGTGGTTCAGTCGCCCAAAGTGGTGGAACCTACCGTTGAACTGGTCTCTCTGACGTCTGAGCCGGTGGTTCTCGAAGGTGCGAACGGGGCGACTACCTTGTCTTTGCGTCCGATGGCCCGGACCGAAACGGTGTCCGTACCAGTTGTTACCCTGTTGGATGCCGCCGAACCCGCACCTCATGTGATGACAAAACGTGTGGTTCCCACGCGCCAGCGTGTGGCTGTCAAAAAATCACCGCGCCCCGTGCAGCGTTATGCGGCGACGTCCTCTCATCAGGAATGGCGCCCGGCAACAACAGCGTCTCGCGTGGTTCCGAACTTCCTCAGCGGCGTCTACAGATAACCGTCTGAAATCCCGCAATACTCTTTATATGGGAGTTGACTTGATGAAGGGCTGCACCGCTAAATGGGGCAGCCTTTTGACTTTCGGGAGACTTCCATCATGCGCGCCCTGCTTGCTCTTGCCCTCGGCCTGACGACCCTAACTGCTCCGGTCTCCGCTCAGGACGCGGCCACCGGTTTTCTGCTGGAACTGAACAAGATCAGCGACACCGACAACGGCGCTTGTCAGGTCGTGTTCCTTGGCCAGAACAATTTCGACACGGGCCTTGATGAGATCACGCTGCGTCTTGCCTTGATTGACGACAAAGGCGTGTTCACCAACATGCTGTCTTTGCCCTTCGGCAAACTTGCAGCGTCCAAACGGCGCTTTGCCCAGTACAACCTGCCCACGGCCTGTTCCGGTATCTCCGAAATCGTCGTGAACGACGTCGCCGCCTGTAAAACGGCCGGTTCGACACAGGACAGCCCGATCTGCGCCGCAGAGCTGTCAGTTTCCTCTCGTACCTCCATCGGATTAGGTATCTGATCCCCCTTTTGACCCGTCGGAAACATCCATGAACCTCACCATCTTCCAGATCGCGTCCAACGCCGTTTACCTCACGTTGGCGATCCTTTCCGTCTTTGCCCTGACCGTTGGGATCTTCAAACTGATCCAGTTTGCGCGTCTTGGTGTGGGCCGCCGTAAGGAGGCCGAGGGTATTCTTGACGACTGGCTCTCCGGCAAGGTCGATGACGCGATCCGCACTGCGGGGCAGCGCAAATCTGTTCTGTCGCGTGTGCTTCAGGCGGTGTTTTCCGGCATTCAGGCCCGCCAAGGCGATGCCAGCTACGCCGAAGAACTGGGCCGTCAGACCGCAATCATCGAACTGGCCACCCTGTCCGAACGCATGCGATCTTTGGACATGGTCGTTCAGGCGGCACCCATGCTGGGCTTGCTGGGTACAGTTGTGGGCATGATTGATGCGTTCTCCGTTCTGGCCGTGACCGAAGGCGCTGTGGACCCGACGCAACTCGCCGCCGGGATTTATGTGGCCCTGACCACCACCGCCGCTGGCCTTGCCATCGCGCTGGTTGCCTTCTTCATCGCCACATGGCTCGAAGGGCGCATCGACCGGGAACGCAACATGATGGAGGCGTTGATGTCTGCCGCCATCTATGGCCGTGTCGACCCCAACGCCGCCAAGCAAAGCTAAGGCGCAGGCATGAGCGCGCTGAAAACCCCCTTGCCCGAGCGCAAGCGCACATACCGCTTTGCGCTCACACCGCTTGCGGATGCAATGTTTCAGTTGCTGATCTTTTTCATGCTGTCCACCAGCCTGACGCCCTATTCGCTGATCACGCTCCGCAATGCCGCCGACGGGATGGAGGAACAATCCGAACTGTCCGGCATCGGTGACGACCCCGCAGCCCCTCAGACTCCGCCCGCCGGACAGGGCCGAGTCACCTTCTGGACCCTCGGGGCCGGGCAACTCTCTGTCGCCGGGCAAGTGTTTGACCGCGACCAACTGCCCGACCTTGCGGACGCTGTTGGCTCTCAGGACGCACCCGGCACCGTGGTGATCATCGTGACTGAAGAGGCCCGTGTTCAGGACGTCGCAAGCGCAATGGCCGCCCTGCGCAACGCAAATGTGGACTCCGTTCAGATCACCACAGAAGGCGGGACCTAAGCCATGGCCCGTCGCCCGCGCCTTCCTGAACCCCGTGAACGCTCCAAGATCGACGCGTCTCTGGCGATTGTGAATATCGTCCTGCTGCTGATCTTCTTCTTCCTCGCGGCTGGGTCGATCCTGAACTCTGCCAGTGTCGAAATTGCGTTGCCCGAAACGATCGACCTGCCTCTGGATCGCCTGCCCGAACCCTTGCTGGTGATCGGTGCGGACCGCGCCATGACGCTGGATGGAACTGCATTGGCCCCCGGTTCATTGGCAGACGCTTTGATCGATGACCCCATCCTGCATGTGCTCGCGGACCGTGACACCAACGCCGTCACCGTTCTGGAAACACTGGCAGCCGAGAAATTGATCGCTGTCGAAATCCGTCTTGTCACCTTGCACACTGTGACCGGAGATGGCGGATGAGCTTCCTGCCCTATGCCAGCGCCAACCCGGCCTCATGGGTGTCCGCTATCAGCCTGTCCACTGCCGCCCATGGCGCTCTGGTCGCGGCCTTTGTGATGGGTGCAGTTCCGCTCTTGCCCCCGCGTGTGGACCCAAGCACCGACGAACAAGACTTTCTCGTCAGCCTCGAAATCCTGGATGCCGAGATTATTCAGGAATTCAGCCCTGTCACTGACGCGGCCCTGCCACTGACCGAAACCGACACCATCGACGACGTCCTCCCCGAGGCCGAAGCAGACGAACTCACGGCTCTCACCCCGGACACGCCCGAACTTGCGCCGGAACCCGAGCTCATCCCCGATCTTGCAGAACCCGAAGAACTCCCCGAGGCGGACGTGTTAGAGCCAGAAGAGGTCCTGCCAGAGCCCGAAATCGCAACACCAGAGCCAGAGCCTTCCTCTCCGGACCTCTATGCTTATTCTCCGGCCTCGGAATCTGACCCCGAGTCCTTGCTGGTGGATGATCTTTCTCCTGTTGAGGACAGCGTGATCTCCCCCCTCGCGGAAGGTGGCAGCGCACCTGTGTTGGTGCCCGAATTCCTTGACGAACCTGCGACCCAACAACCCGTCTTCCCGGATGATCCGCAACTGGAGACCGACATCGTCACTCTGCCGGAACCGGATACACTGCTCCCCGAAGAGGTTGCGCCACAGGATGACACCATCGCCTTGCTCGCACCCGAGGACACCCCGCTCGACGCGCCGCTTCTGCTGGATGAACCCACCGCCGAGCCAGAACTCCTCCCAGAGCCGGAACCAGCGCCAGACGCCCCAGAAACCGAGGCGGGCACGCAAGAGCCCGATGAGGACCCCGTCGATGCGCTTCTGCCCGTCCCCGGCGCACCGGCTGCCGGCAGCGTGATTGAGAACCCAACACCGCAAGACGTGGCTCTGGGTCGTCTGTTGCAACGGATCCGCACCCTCCCGGCCCCGCAATGCACCCTCGCCCTGCCCCGTCGCGCGGGCAATGGAGAGGTCGGCTTGTCCCTGATCGGCGCGGATGGCCTTGTGCTGACGCAGTTCGCCAACCGAGTTCTGGATCGCACCGGCCTTGACGTGCAACAAGCCCGCGAACTCGTGGATGCGCGCCAATGCGCTGTGCTCGATGCGCTTGCGCAATCTGGCAGCTATCCTGCAAACCGCATCGGTCTGTCTCTGGAACAAACCCAGCTATACTCTGGTCAAACTCTGCGCGGCACCATTCAAGGTGCGGGCGGGCTATTCATCACGGTCTTGCTGATTGATGACAACGGTGTGGTACAGGACCTCGCGCGTTTCACCCGCATTGACGGGGATACACCGATCTTTGACGTTCCCGTCAACCGCACAGGCACCAACCCCGCGACCCGGCAATTGCTTTTGGTTCTGGGTCACAAAGACACCCCGATTAACCTCGGGATAGACATCACCGAACAGGCGTCAACGGCGTTCCCCTTGATTGACCGCGACCTGCTTTCGGCCACTGTCTTTGGTATCGCCAGCTTTAGTGTCCAGTAACCACCCGCGTGCTCAGGACTCGATGTTCAGAAACGCCACATCGACCGCGCCCTGACCATCCCCGGCCAATTCTCGCGCAATCAACGGCAGCAAGTCCTCTGCAAAGGTCCCGTCCTGCATCGCACCCGTGCGTGCCAGCGCTTTCTCACTCGCCAGCGCCAGCACCAGATACACGCCCGGCTGCGCAGACGGAATCCGGAAGGAGAACCTCCGCTGCCCGTCACCCGGTGGCTCCAACTGCCCGGTCAGCGAAAAGACCCGACCATTCGGAGCCACAATCGCCAGCCAGTTCGTGCGGCCCTGATTTCCGGTGATCCGTCCCACGATCCCGTCTTGCCGGGACACTTCGTGGGCTTCCATCGACAGTTCGATCGCGGACTCTCTTGTCCCCTGGAACTGCTGGGCAAGCGCCAGAACCGCACATTGCGCGGGGTCAATTTTCCGTTCCAAAACAGCAGGTTGATCGCCAAATTCGGCACTGAATCCAGTCCCGAGGTTGCCCATCGTTGTGCCTTCTGGCGCAAAACTTTCGATCATGCCTTCGTTACTGCCCTGCCCCCGGATGCTGGCGTATGCGCAGCCATCCTGTGGCACCGCTTCGGCAAGATACGCCGCCGGGCTTCCCTCAATCCGGGTCAATTCACCCGATACAGATTCGGCAGTCTCATCACCGCCGGCAACGTCCCCGCCCGGCCCGGATTGCGACCAGTACAGCGCCCCGCCAATCGCCAAGGCTGCAACGACCGCTGCGGCCCCCAACGCATAGACCCCGGATTTGGATTTTTCCTCTTCAATCGGGTCCGCAATCGACAACGGAGGCGTCGCTGCATTCAGCGGCGCAATCGTGCGCGACGTCGGTTTTCCGAACCCCGTCGCCGTTACCCCGATCAGCGATGTGGACCCCGGTGCGGCCTGCAAACCGGGCACGGCGACATCCGTGACCGGCTGTTCCGGCATCATGCCCGGCGTCGATGTGATCGTCGCGGCACTCCCGCCGCCCGCAATCGCCTCAAGCCCGGCTTTGACGGCATTCATGTCGGCCATCCGCCCGGTCGGGTCCGGCTGCAACATCTGATACAGCAGCGACTGGAATTCCATCGGCACACCGGTCAAATCCGGCACCGCTTCGCGCATCTTGACCGCGTCCACGATGGTATCGCCCATCGGCGCCGCGCGCCCCGTGACCGACGTTATCATCAGCAGCGCCAGCGAATAGACGTCCGACCTTGCATCCGCCTCGCCTCCGAAAGCGCCTAGCTGCTCTGGCGAGACATATTTCAGCTTGCCCGCAAATTCGTTGCCAATGGTCACATCTTTGATCGCGTTCGACCTCGAAATCCCAAAGTCGATCAGCACCGCCTTGTCGATCTCTCCGGCCTGCAACATCACGTTGTCGGGCGACAGATCTCGGTGCACCACGCCGATCTCGTGTGCCCGCTGCAACCCGTCCGCAAGACGGATGAACAACCGACAGGTTTCGTCCCGGTTCAGTGGCCCCACCTGCTTGATACGGTCCGACAGTTTCGTGCCTTCGATGAACCCCATCACCAGTGCGTGCAGGTTCAGGTTCGAGTCAGGCGGCACATATGCGAAATAGCGTACAATCGCGTCGTGATGCAGTTGCCGCAGCGTGCGCGCCTCGCGGCGGAACATATCCGCGACCTTCGCCTCATCCGCCATTTCCGGCAGGATCACCTTGATCGCGACCGGTTCCCCCGTGCCAATCTCCACCCCCCGGAACACGCGGCCCATACCGCCCTGATCCAGCGAGTATTCGACCCGGTACATGTTGTTGATGATGGTGCCCGGTTGCAGCGTGCGCGTCGGCTCGTGCTGCGGTGGGACATATTGCGGGGCCGGTTGTGTCGGTGGCGGAGTCACCGTGCCTGCCCCCGGTACAGGAGGCACCGCCACCACCGTGGCGTCCTCTGGTGGCGTTGTGCCCAATATCGTCCGGTCGTCCTCCAATTGCGGGGCCGCATCACCCGGCGGTGTGCTTTGCAGGATCGTGCGGTCCGGGTCTTCGGTTTCGGGCATATCGGCCAGAATGGTGCGATCCGGGTCTTCAACCGGCGGCGTGGTTCCCAGAACCGTGCGGTCGTCTTCTGCGTCCTCCGCGGCGTCGTCCCTTTGGGATTTGAACGCAGGCATCGGGCCAAGGATCGTGCGATCCTCTGCCTCGCCGTCTTCGGCTTCTGGGCGCTTGGGTGGCTCTGTGCCGGGGGGTGTTGTCGGTGTCTCGCTCACAGCCGCCCCCCGAATTCGGGGAACATACCGTCCACGGTCACTTCCGGCGCGGGCCTTGCAATGCAGCGCATCACGACGACAGTCACATTGTCCTTACCACCGCGCTCAACAGCGGTGTTCACGAACCAACGGCTCAGCGCGTCCAGATCGTCGCTTGGCTGGCTCAGGACCTTTTCGATCTCACTGTCCGCGAAATACTCCGTCAGCCCGTCCGAGCAGATCAGGAACAGATCTCCATCCGCGACGCGCCCTTCCAGTACCTCGAATGCGGGTGGGTCGCTCACGCCGATGGCGCGGGTGATCACGTTCTTGCGGGGCCAGCTTGCGGCGTCTTCCACCGAAATCGTGCCTGCATCAATCAGCGCCTGCACTTCGGTGTGATCCTTGCTGACGCGGTTCAGCACGCCCTCTCGCATCCGATAAACCCGGCTATCGCCAGACCAGAAACAGGCAAACGTGTTGTCAAACACCATCAGCGCCGCAACCGTTGTCCCGATAGAGCCGCGCCCCAGCTCGCTCGCGTGGCTCATGATGCGTCGGTTCGCCTCTGTCAGCCGCTGCACAAAGCGCTGCTTCATGTCCTCGCGTGAGGCCGGGACACCCAGCGTCTCCATATGGTCCACAATGGTCTGACTGGCGAAATCCCCGGCGGCGTGACCGCCCATACCGTCCGCGACCAGCCAGATTGCCGCATCATCAAGGGCCAACAAGCTGTCCTCGTTGATGTTGCGGACCTGCCCCACATCGGTGCCTTTGCCGTGTTCGAAGCGGAAACTGCGAATGGGATCAGTCATCAAGCTGCTCTCCTTCCGCATCGGTATCAATCATCGGTGCTTGCCGTGGGTCTTTCACTGGCTCTGCCGGGGCTTCTGCCTGGCGTGGCCGCTGTGTCAAAAGCCAGTTCAACGCCGCTGCGTCCGGCAAGCCTGTTGCCCCCAGCCACCCGGCCTCGCGGTTGGGCAAACCGGGGTGCCACCAATGACTGCGTGCCAGTTGCGCCTGTTGGGCGTCCGCTGCGCGGGCATCAGCAAATAGACGTCCCAGATCATCATCGCTGCGCTGCCCCCACAGGCTCGTGTCGGTGCCCGGCTCCCATGGCGCGCCTTGAACCTGTGGCTCTGTGAAACCCCGCAACAGCGTCTCGGCACCCTGTGGGCGCTCCTCTGGCATCTGAAACCCGGCCACATGCGCCCACAGGTGGTCATAGGGGCTCTCATCGTGTGCTTTGTGCACCGGAGGCGGCGTCACAGGGCCCGTCAGCCCAAAAATCAGCGGATAGCGTCGCCCCACCCGGTCGCGTGAGGTCATGAACAGCCCCATCAACGGTTCTCCAAGCACGCGTGGGCCAACCCAGAACCTCAGCACGGGTGCATTGGACCATGCGACCTCCCAGTCATCTGCAAGGTCTCGGCGTAAACCGGGCAACACGCTTTCCAGCCAGCGATCCAGCACAACAAACACCTCATGGCGCATGCCATGCGCCAGAAAATCCCCAAACGCGGGGTGTTTGCCATAGATCACTGCGCTCATCTTTGTGTCAGTGCCTTATCCATTCCCGATCACTGCAACGTGGTCGGGCATCTGAAATCGTCGAGTTCCCGCATCAGGAACGGAACCGCTGTACTGAAAAACTCCATCCGGAACCTTGCGGATCTCGGTCCAACCCGGTGGGTCAGGGTCAATTGCGTGCCATTTGGGCGTCCGCTGCTGCCGGTCTTGATGAAATCCATCATCGCCCAACGGCCTTCGAACCGGCGTGAGTTCCGCCCGCCCGACACCTGTGGCAACAGCGTCAGGATAATCTCGGGCACCTCATCAGGCCAGCGAATTTCCGACGCGCTGGAATTCGCAATCAGGTTCAACTGGCGGCTTCCCATGGTCAACAGGCTGCCTTCCACCCCATCGGATGAGGTCTCCTGCCGGATCGTAAACGTCACCGACGGCTGCTTGCTTCCGGGTTCAAAGAACGCCTGTTGGATGCGCTGTGCCATCGCGAAATAGTTCAGAGTCTTCTTGGACAGCCGCGCGCCAATCGGCGTGTTCACGTCCGGTATGATCTGCCCCTGATCGTCTCGCAACGTGTAATCCAGCAGCCGATCCTTATAGAACCGATCCATCAGCCCATCGTGGCCAAAGAACTCCCCAAACGCGCTGGTGGACAGGGGCCGCCCGCCCTTCGCAAAAGGCGCGGCAATCTCGATTGTCTGGCGGCAATAGGCGGTGACCTCTTCGGCCAAAGCGCGTTCCAACTGGGTCAGCGTCGCATTGGCAGAAATCGTCAGGAACTCGCGTTCCACTTGGCTGACAAACCCGATGATCGTCTCTGGATAAAACGGAGTGTTGGAGGTCAGCGTGCTCAGCGCATCGCGCAGGCCGCGTTCTTCCAGCCCTGTGGGGTTGTTCGCGGCACTCTGGCGGTTGGTCATGACTGACTTCAGCCCGTCCAGCACCACATCGACTGGTCGGTTCCTTGCGACTGCATCGCCGCGCACGAACTTGTGCCATTTCTCGAAGCGGCGTTCGATATCCTGCACCTGATTGCGCTCCATCGCGCCCTCGGTCGCGCCGCCACTGCCCGCGCGGCCCTGAAACTTCACCTTGTTCTTCGCCGCGTTCAGGAAAATCCTCTGGATATAGCCCGATTGCCGCATGACTTCGCTGAAACCGGCACTCGCAAGCTCTCCGCTTAAATCACCCGATGCCACCGCCTCGGGCGAGAATTCGACCCCATCCAGCTGATCCAAAAACCGGCTCAACCTTGTTTCGCGGTCCACCGCTTCGGCCAGCTTCAGAATGGGCGAGGCCCCCGCCGAGGACGCCACCGCCAGCGATGGAAACTGCGGTGCGCCATTGGACATCGGCACCAGTTCAACCCGTGCCAGCATGCCTTCCCATGCCTTCACGAAGTCCCGCCGGTACAGCGCGTGCAGATCGCGGTTCAACCCCGCAAGCTGGTTTTCGTAATTGCCTTGCTTGCCCGGTTCCCCAAGCACCCAATCCTCGTCTTCCAGCCTTTGGCGTGCGCTTTCCAGCAGGTCCCGGAACGTGCCCCAATAGCCCGCGAACGTGAACAGCCCGGGCACCGTCAGTGTCTCCAGCGAGCCTTCGTCATTGGTGCGGAACACCGAATCCGCAGGCACGCCCGACAGTTCATCCATCAGACTGAATTTACCCATATTCGCCGTCTGACTCAGGATCGACGCATAGGCGCGTTCCGACATCGACAGCGCCACAACGATCTGTTTCTGCACCGCTTCGACCAGCAAATCATTCGGCTTCAACGCCGGGGTCGTGCTTTCGTCCAGTTCCAGCATCGCAGTCAGGTGGGCGTTCATCTCGCGATACTCGTCTTCCTGCCCCGGTTCGTTGAAATAGGGCAACCACGCATCCGCGAAATAGGCCTGAATGGCCGGATCGTCCTCGGGTGCATCGCCCTGTTGCTTGGCCAGCAGGATATACACTTTGAGCGCGCGATAGGCTTCTTCAATCTCGCCCCGTTGCAGCAGTTGCGGCAGTCGGTTTTCGAGGTACAGCATCATGCGGGGGCGCAGATGGCGCTCCAAGCCTTGCGAATACGCCTCCAGCCCCGCCTTGCGGATCGAGTCCCTGCGCGACAGCCCCATGCGTTCAAAGAACGTCTGCTCGCGCGGGTCGCCATAGCCGGCTGGCATGTCTCGCAGCACCTCCAGTGCTTCCGTCACGGGTCTGGGGTTCGGGTCGGTCAGGGTCTTTTCGCGGAACAGGTCGTTGGTCATACCTGCATATTTCGTCGATTGCGCCTGCGCCTCGCGCACCAGTGACGCGTTCTGCCAGAAACTATAGCCAAACAGCCCCATCGCGCCGAAACAGGCCAGCGCAATGCACGTCGTCGCAGCAGAGCGGAAAAACGCCTTGCGGCGCATCGATTTCAGGTCATATCCAACCCAATCGCGTTCTTCAAAGATCACCTTCTTCAGCAGGTCGTGCAGGAAGTAGCTGCGCCCCTTTCCGGACATAAAGGACAGCTCCATCCCAGCGCCCGGACTGGATTGTGCCATCGCGCCAAGCACTTGGTCGATAGGCGTGCCTTCTTGTGTGCCCGAAGTGAAATAGAACCCCCGCAAAATCGCGCCCGTATCGCTGCGCTTCTGGAACACGCGGCGCAGGAAATCTGACACATTGCGTTGCATCAACGCCATCTGCCCCGGCAACCCGAAAATCGCGATCCTCGCGACAGAGTCCATCTCTTCGTTCAGCCGGTCCGTGACCTCATCGCTCAGCCGCGAAATCAGCTGATCAAACTCGGCAGGCACCGCGCGAAAGGTTTCCTCATTCCGGTCCTTGGTCTGGAACGTCACGCCCCACACCGATTGACGCCGATCCTCGGTGAAGGGGCCAAAATATTCGCGGAAACCGGCGATCATATCCGCCTTGGTGAACATCACATAAACCGGCACATCGATGCGCAGCTTTTCGTGCAACTCGGTCAGGCGTTGCCGGACTGCCAGCGCGTGACTGTCAAGCTCATCATCCCCCGCCGTCATCATATCCTCGACCGAAAAGGCGAGGATCACGCCGTTCACCGGCTGGTTGGGTCGTGCCTTTTTCAACTGGTCGAGAAACGCGGACCAGCTCATCTTGTCGGCGCGTGCGTCGCTGTCTTGCGTGGTGTACCGCCCCGCCGTGTCGATCAGGATCGCGTCATCGGCAAACCAGAAATCGCAGTTCTTGGTGCCCCCAAAACCCGCGACGGCTTCCTTGTCCGTGCCCGGAAATTCCAGCCCCGAATGCACCAGCGCTGTCGTCTTGCCCGCGCCGGGTGGCCCAATAATCACATACCATGGCTTGTCATAAAGGTAGGTGGACCCGCCATCCTTGCGCAACTTTTCCAGTGCTTCGCGCATGTTGTCGGCAAGCACCGCGCCATCGCCCACCGGGACTTCGACCAGCGTTTCTTCCAATTCCTTGGCCGCGCGGCGGCGGCGCCAGAACCGGATGCCGTAATACAACGCAATCCCGCCAAGGATCAGCGCAATCAGCCCGCCCCGCAGCCACGGACTGACCAGCCAACTGATCCCCGTCATCGCAAGGCCGTACCAGATCGCCGCGCAGATCCCGATGATCCCAAGGATTACCAATGGAATGCGCAACCACGTGAACCGCCACAGCGTGGAAAGCCTCAGAAATCTCACAACCGGTTCTCCTGTTTCAACAGGATTTCCACCCGGCGGTTCTTGGCCCGCGCTGCAGCGGTGTTGGCTGTATCAATCGGTTGATTGGGGCCGACACCTTCGATGCTCATGCGGTCCGGTTCGCTTAGGTATTCCGCCAACATGCCGCGCACGGTGTCTGCGCGCGCTTCGGACAATTGTTCATTCGTTTTGTAGCGGCCCGTGCCGCTCATCCGGATATTGTCGCTGTGGCCCTGAATTTTGATCGGCCCCGGCTCCACTTCCAGCACGCTCGCGATACGTTGGGCCAAGGGGTCAAAATTCGAACTCAGAGTCGCGGAAGCCGTCCGGAATTGCAGCGCCTCGCGCAGGCGAATTTCGATGAAATCGCCATCCGCCTCCACAACCAGCGTGCCCGCTTCGATCTCTGCCGCCAACTTGCCTTGGATGCGCTCCAACTGCTCGGGCGGCCCAGCGGTATAATCTCCGCCCCCCTCGCCCACGGTGTTGTTGGCCTCAATCCCCACGGCCATATTGCCCACGTGCAGCGCGTTGATCTGGTCCTGAGACGCCTTTGCCTCGGTCGACAAAATCCACGCCAGTGTCGCGAACAAGGCGACAACCATGGCCGAGGCAACGCCGCCGACGATCCACAATGGCAAAGCCGACGCCCGTCTGCGTCCGCCCATCACAACCGGTGTCCAGCGCAGCGAAATATCCGAGCCCGGACGTGGCTCCGCTTGTCGGAATCGGTGGTAAATCTCTTGTCTTAGTCTCGAAAGTGCGATGGCCGAATTGGCCTCTGCGCGGTACTTGCCTTCAAACCCAAGGGCCAGACAGGTCAGCATCAACTCCAGCACATCCTTGCGCTGATGAGACAGTTGCATGACCTGATCAAGCCTTGCGAAAAAGCCGATCCCGGCACTGCGATCATTCAGCAGTTCCGCGGCCATCGGATATTGCTGCCAATAGGCGCGATCCGGCCCGGGAAGCTGCTGCACCACATCATCCGCCGTTGCGGCCAGCGCATATCTCGCGACTTCAATGTCCTCACCTGCGATGCCCGCCTCGTGGCTCTTTTGTACGAAGGTTCCGATCTCGCGCAGCACGTGATCTCGTAGCGGAATCGCCTGCATCTCCACCATGCCGGTGCGCAGCCGTCCCAGCAGGATCAACAGGTCAGCCGCCGCTGCAACCAATGGATTGCTTGACGCGCCAAAATCCGCGCCCGTGCCGCGCAGTGCATCCGCAAACGCGATTTTCGGCAAGTTAGTCTCTGGTTGCGCCTCCTGTTGGGGCTGCATCGCAGGGGGAAACTGCGGGTCCAACTGTTGGCCCTGCGACGACCAGCCCGGCGGAACTGGCACTGCTGGCGGATGCTGTGGCTGCCAACCCGGTGGCACCTGCTGCTGAGGCGGCGGGGCCGCGGCGGGCTGTTGTGGAGGATAGGGTGCCGCCGGATGTTGCGGCGGATGCGGATATGGCGGCTGTCCCTGTTGGGGCGGCGGCGGCGCGGGGTGTTGTGGTGGATACGCCGGCGGCGCGGCCTGCGGGTGTGGCTGTTGTGGCGGCTGTGCCTGCGGTGGCATCCGCCCCCCAAACCATGTGTCATCCGCATCGCTCACCGGCGGCGGCTGCCTTGGTGCCGGTTGCGGCGGATAGGCAGGCTGCTGCGGGGGGGCAGGTTGTTGGTACGGCTGCTGGCTCGGGGGCGCAGGCGGCTGAGGCGGTTGGCCCGGTTGCGGCTGGGGCGGCATCGGCATGCCAAACACGGTCCGGTCCCCATCTCCCCCCTGCCCTTGGGCCGGAGGTTGCGCGGGTGGCTGTTGTTGCTGCGACGGTGGCGGCGGCGCAGCAGGCGCTCTGGGCGGAAGCTTCTGCCCAAAGACCGTGCGGTCGTCATCATCGTCGTCAGAAGCCATGCCTATTTCTCCGGTATCGCCCACAGCTCAAGCACAAGGCCCGGCCATGCGCCCGCGAGCTGCAATCCGATCGTGGGCGAGACGGAAAAATCGCGCCACAACGCGTTGTTCTTGTCGACCGTAAAGTACACGTGGTTCGCAATCACCCGGATCCTCGGTGGGTTCGGTGTATGCACCAAAGCAAGGCCCGGCAGGTTGTTCACGATGATCTCTCTCATGCGCGATGCAGGCCCTAACTTGCAGAATTGAGGGAATTGCTGCTGAATCTGCGTCAGCGGCAGGTCTGCGCGCACTTCGATCACAAAGGACGCATTGGTGAACAGCGTTGGATCCGGCACGTCGGCGCGGAAGCGGTTGTCACCTCGATCTTCCAGCGTCAGACGGATCTGGCGGTTCAACTCGCGTGACAGCATCCGCCGAATATCTTCGACCAGCGGCAAGAATGTCTCTTTCGGCTTGTCGTGCCGATACCGCCCGTAATCCCGCACACCCCGGTCGCGTTCTTCGAATGTGGTCAACTCGCCCGCCAAGCCCAGAAGCTGTTCGTAAAGCCGCTCGGGATGTACCCACGGGCTGTTCTGCAAATGGCGCAGTACCGGCAGGTTCCGGTTCAGCGTCATCAGCATCAGATAGCCCCAGTCATCGACACCCCCGCCGGAAGTCGGATCAGCGGCGTAACGCGCCAGAACTTCAAGCCGGGCTTCAATCGCGCCAATGACCGTCTTCAAATAGCCCTCATAGGCTCTATGTGCTTCCAGAACGAGGCCAACCGGCGGGATCGTCTGATCCAGCGTCACAACCGATCCATCGCGCACATCAGCCACGCGCCCTAGTGCGATTGCCTGATAGCCTTCCGGGGCCTTATCGCGCAGCGCCAGTTCCAGCCTCGGCACGGCGATCTCCAGCGCCTCTTCATTCCGGCTCGCCAGCGAATTGTCCGCAACACCGGGTTCTTCCTGAATGACGTAGCGCGTGGATTTATCCTCGCTCAGCCCCATTTCCTGACCGTTCTGCGCCTGATTGGGCAGCGTCAGCCAAATGGTCTTGCCCACGGCCTCCTCGGGCACTTCGATCTCACGTGGCAACGGGCAGGCAGAGGGTGCTTCAAACGGCAGCCCGTCGGGCATGATCCCGCTGATCTTGGATAGCTCCAACCGACCCTGCCGCAACTGCGCATCATCGAAGATCGCTTCGATGATGCCCCACGGATACGGCGTAACCTGCGCCGTGCGCGCGGCCACCAGCTTTTCGGCATATCTGTCAGACTGCTGGAGATGCTGCGGCTTTAAAAACAGCCCCTCTCTCCAAACGACTTTACTGAAACGCGACATGGCCGTCCGACACTCCTAAATTCTCGCCGTGCAACATGCCGTCACTCGACCTGTCGCAGTTTGAAGATACACGTGTGACGGGTCAAGCGGACAGACCTATCTAAGGCCATGAATTTCCGGGATTTATGGCTTTTACGACCCGAGTGTCACGATTCGGATATCACGGATGGTCGGGTCTATCGCCGAATATGCGGCCAATAAGGGCGCGGCGAGGTGCGTTGTCACGTAATCCGCAACAAAACGGGACGGCGCAAGAAGCGTGACCCGATTCCCTTCTCGCGCGCTCTCTGTGAGGCGCTGGAACCACGTCGCGTACTGCCCGGCATCGCGGGCGTGCAACTCCGCGCTGACCTGATCCCACAGCGTCTCGCCCTGCGGTGGCGCTAGGATCGACCCTTGTTGAAATGGCACCACATTGTCGGCTTCCGCTTCGGGTGCGCGCGCCTCCATTCGAGCGACCAAATCAGGCCCTACACGGGGCCAATCGCCTTTCGTGTCCGTCAGCACGCTATCCAGATCAATGCTATAAACGGTCACCCGGCCCCGCGCGGCAGGACGTTTCACATGCAGCCAGCCCATCGTTCTGAATCGCGCAAGTTCCCGTTTTACAGTGCGCTCATCCACAGACCAAAGCCGCGCAATCTCTGTGCGCCCAATCGACAATTCGTCTTTCTGCCAATTGTATCGTGCCGTCAGCAAAGCCGTGAAGCGCAGCACGCGCTTTTGCACATGCTTGTCTCGTGCCAGGGCATAAACCCCAAGCGCGCTCAACAAATCGTATTTCACCACAGAGGCTTGACGCCCCACGGGTTTATAAGCGCGCATTTTGCACCTGCTGCTCGTTTCACCGCCTCTGGCCGGTCCGGTTGCTCCGAACTCTGGCTCGTCAGCGTCTTTTCCAACGCTTTTCCTGAATTGTCCAGAATTAACGTCCAAGGCTCCGATTCTGTCAAGCCTCGTGCGGATCAGCGATTCAATCCCTTACCCTAATTCATATGAAAATAGGTAAAGAATGGTAATGGGGGACATCCAGTGTGACCCCCTATTGGGTCTGTTGTGTCCCCCTAAAGGCGGGGGAGGTGCGAGTCGTGACCCCCTAAATCTTGTGGGGAAGAGGCCAAGGCCCCCTGCCCTGCGCCGAATCGCTCAGAACCCTAAAACCTTACCCATGGGTAAGGTTTTGATACCCACGCCACGTTGCGCCTGTGAACAATAATCTGTTTTACAGAAACCGCAAATTCAGCGTAAATGCGAAAGAGAGCAGAATTAACGTCCTGAAAAAGGAACGCAAGACAATGTACACCCACGAAGACTTGGCCGCGATGCAGGCGCAGTCGCTCAAGATGCAAAGCTGGATTCGCCAGCAGACGTTCTCTCCGGAGATGGAAAAGACCCTGCGCCGGTTCTCCAGCTGGGAAGTGTCCGAGCTGATCTTTGGCCTGAACCAATCCACCTTTCGCGGCAAGCTCGCCGCCGATCCGTCCCTGCCCGGTGGTCAGGTCGAACCCGATGGGCGTCAACGCTGGTTCTCACTAGAAGAAATCAATGAACTGCGCCGTAAGCTGAAGATCAATCGCAAGTCCCTCATGCCGCCCCGCCCCGTGGGTAAGAGAGCGCTGCGTACCGCTGTCGCAAACTTCAAAGGTGGTGCGGGCAAGTCCACCGTCGCGCTGCATTTCGCACATGGTGCAGCACTTGATGGCTACCGCGTTCTGGTGGTTGATTTCGACCCGCAAGCGACGCTAAGCCATTCGATGGGCCTGAATGACGTCGCCGAGGATCACACTGTCTGGGGCATCATGGCGCGCGATCTGATATTCGAGACTGAACGCATGAATAGAGCCGTTCAAGGCGCCGAATCCGGCACCGCCCTGCCTCATCGAAAGCTTCCCGAAAGCGTCACCGGACTGGGCCTTGCGGACCTACGTGTGGCGGATTTCATTCGGCCAACGTCCTGGCCGACAATTGATGTGATCCCGTCTTGTGCCAATGCGGCCTTTGTGGAGTTCGCCTCGGCGCAGTATCGCCATCTCAATCCGGAATGGAGCTTCTTTGCCGCCGTGTCGCGTTATCTCGACCAGATTCCAGATGATGCCTATGACATCGTGTTGTTCGATTGCCCCCCTGCGATTGGCTATCAGACGATGAACGCCGTGTTTGCGGCGGACATGCTTTATATCCCGTCGGGCCCCGGATATTGGGAGTATGACAGCACCACATCGTTCATCGGGCAGCTGTCCGAAGCGCTGGAAGATCTGTCTTACGGTTTCGACAAAACCTTACCCACGGGTAAGGTTTCGCTTCCCAAGGCGTTTCACGATATCCGCTTTTTGCTCACGCGATTTGAGCCCGGCAACGACCTGCACCGCGCGATGTATGACGCGTTTGTTAAGGTTTTTGGCGATAATGTCGCGACCCATCAGGTGGAGATGACCCGCGCCGTTGAACAGTCCGGGCGGTTCCTCAGTTCCGTCTATGAAATGGATTACCGCGATATGACCCGCGAGACGTGGCGCCGCGCGCGCTCCACTTTTGACCGTGCCTATCAAGAGTTCCGAGAGGCGATGCTGATCGCGTGGGACAAGTTGGAGGATGACCAATGAGCCGCAAACGCCGCATGTTTGATATCGACGTTCCGCCCGTGGATGACATCCCCGTGGGTAAGGTTCCGGACAAGGCGCTGAAACGGCGCGGGCCGATGGCCGCGGCGATTTCGGAAACCGCTGGCAAAGCACAAGAGCGCGCAGAAGCCGAGCAGGCGATCCGCGAGGAAAACGACCGGCTGGCGTTTGAGCTTGTGCGCTTGCGCCGTGAGGGGTTGGTGGTGGATCGCATTCCGCTGGATCACATCCACGCCGACAAGCTGATCCGCGACCGGGCAGAGGGCAAGGATCCGGAGCTTGAGGAACTCAAGCAGTCCATTCAGGACGTCGGCCTGTCCAACCCGATCCGGGTCGAGCCGCGCGAGGATGGGCAATATGAACTGGTGCAGGGGATGCGGCGTTTGTCGGCCTATCGCGCGTTGTTCAAGGACACGGGCGACGAGGCTTATGCCACGATCCCGGCGGGCATTCTGGAGCCGGGCGCACCTGTTGAAGACAGCTATCGGCGCATGGTGGACGAGAACCTGATCCGCAAGGACATCAGCTTTGCGGAGATGGGGCGGCTTGCGCAGTTGTATGTGGAGGACCCGAGCAACGATTGCGATGACGTCGACAAGGCGGTCAAGCTGCTGTTCAAATCGGCGAGCTATTCCAAGCGCAGCTATATCCGCGCCTTTGCTGGATTGCTGCAAATTCTGGGCGATGACATCCGCCATCCCAATGCGATCCCGCGCAATACAGGCGTGTTGTTAAAGCGCATTCTGGAGAACCATCCGGAGCGGCTCAACGATGTGCACGCGGCGTTGCGAGACCTCAAGGATCCGAGTCCGGCAGAAGAGGTCGCGGCACTAAAACGCATCGTTGGACAGATCGCGGACCCGCCAGAAACCTTACCCATGGGTAAGGTTTCGGAGGGAAAGACACAGGCGCGAAAGCCGCGAACGACCTTCGAAGTGGGGCAGGGGACTCGGCTGGCGCGGTGTGCGGCCTCTGCCGGTCGATTAGAGTTACGCTGCGACGTGGATTTTTCGACCGTGGATCGGC
The DNA here is from genome assembly GCA_964509095.1 of uncultured Rhodobacterales bacterium. GTDB lineage: Bacteria > Pseudomonadota > Alphaproteobacteria > Rhodobacterales > Rhodobacteraceae > Aliishimia. The sequence continues at coordinate 5,448 of CAZDXI010000009.1, read as the reverse complement.
GCCAGCTTGAATCGGCGGTGAAAGCGTTTCTGGCCGCGATAGAAGGAGACGGAAGCACTTAACTTCCTTGCAATATATGCAATGAAATCAAATAGTTGGTCGTAATTCTACTTCCGGCTACTGGCATGCTTTGTGAACCGTCGCGACTGAGTGCGCAGAAAATCCCTGCGGATCAAGGCTTTGCGCATGACGCAAGTGGGCCACAACCGAAAATTGAATCATCAAAAATATGTAAAAATTATATTGCCTTAGCGGTAACCGGAATGTGATCTTATCCACAAGGGGCACATACTCGGATATATTTGACATGGTGAATTCGGCTTTTTCTACGCTTTCGCGCGCGCGGTCCAAACGGGCGCACTTTCTTGGAACATCCATATTGGTAACAATGCTGGCCGGGGCTGCAGCGGGACAGGATGTTTGGGACGGAGGGACCGGAACGTGGAATGCCGCGCCCGGGAACTGGAATGGCGGCGGAGCCTTTACGTTTGGAAACTCGGCCCAGTTTGATGGACCGACGCCCTATACGGTCACTGTGGACAATGGTGGAACGACCATCACTGTGGACAGCCTGATCTTCACCGCGGGTGGGATCACGCTGGATGGCGCAGCGACGGAAAGTCTGAGCGTTGCAGGCACCATTCAAGTCGCGGCCGGGCAGACGGTGACACAGGAAGTCGATATCGTTGGCACCGCAGAGATCGCAGGGCCGGGCGAGTATGTGATCGCCAATGGCGGGTCGATCGGCGGGACAACGAATGTGTCGGGTGGCGAATTGTCGTTGGCCACGGGCGGCTCCATCGGGGGCGGATTGTCTTTGACCGGGGGCAACGCGACGATTGACGGTGGCGCGTCGGTTGCGGGAACGACCACGATCACAAACGGGACCTCCCTGACATTGACCGATGGCACGGTGCAGAACCTGAACCTGAGTTCGGCGGGCACGCTGACACTGGGCGCATCGGGAACCGTGAACGGCACGTTTGACACCAATGCCGCCAACTTCACCTATGACAACGGCGCGCTGAACGATGATGTGGAAAACAGCGGCACCTTCACAGTTGTGGGCAACCGAACGGTCGGGGGTAACTTTACCAACGAGACCGGCGCGACGCTGACCGATGGCGGTGCGGGCGGGAACGAAACCCTGACCGTGAGCGGCGGTACGTTCCTGAACGACGGAGACATCGAGAGCACAGGCGTGCTGACCATCGATTCCGGGAACTCGATCCTGCAAAGCAACTCAACGCTGAATGGCGCAAATGATCTGGATGGGTCTGTCGTCTTTGGCGGTGACTTACGCACGCAAACCGCGTTGGATGTCACAAGCGATTTTGAACTGAACGGACGGCTGACAGTGCAGGCTCCGTTGAGTGTGGAGGCGGAGCTCGATTCCAACGGGTTCACCATCGACAATGAGAACACGTTGAGTGTCACGGCAACCGGTTCGGTTGTCGGGGGCGGCAACCTGGACAACACCGGCACGATGGACATCGCCGATGGGGCGAGCGCGGCCTTTGACGAAGTGGACAACAGCGAGGTCGGAACGTCGCTGACGGTTGACGGCACGTTGACCGCAACAGGCGGCGTGGACAACTTTGACAACGCCGCGCTGGAGGTGAATGACACAGCGCGGATCGTCGGGAATGTCACGAACCGGGATGGTGCGGTCCTTGATCTGTTCGGGGATATCGTGCCGGGTGGCGTTGGCGATATCGACGGCACCGTGACCAACAGCGCCACGTTCAATATGTCGGATGCGAGCGTCGGAGAAGTCATCAACAACGCGGGCGGTGATTTCACCAACTTCGGCAATTCAGAGATTGACGGGAACCTGACCAATAGCGGGGCAGGGGCGACGACCATCATCGACACGGGCGAATTGATTGTTCAGGGCGGCACGACCACCAACGAGAACAACGCTTTGATGACGGTTGAAACTGGCGGGGATTTGATCTCCACCAATGTGACCAACCAAACCGGCGCGTCCCTGTTTGTGGACAACGGAGCGGTGACAGGCGCGGTTGCGAACTCGGCCACGCTGGACATTCTGAACAGTACAGTGGGCGATGTTGCCAACAGTGCCGGGGGGAGCGTCGAGATCGATGGCGCGAGCACCATCACCAACAATCTCAGCAGCACCGGCACAGGATCGACAGTTGCCATAGGGAGCGGATTGCTCAGCGTGGACGGCGGCACGGTCACCAATGAAGACGAATCCGATCTGAGCGTGGCAAGTGGCGCGACGATGGTGGCAACAACTGTCACCAACCAGACGGACGCCACCATGACGGTTGACGGGTCTGTGGAAGCAGAGGTGACGAACTCTGCCACGCTGGACCTGAACAACGGCAACATCAACGGCGTCACCAACCAAGGCGGCGGGACGTTCACGAGCACGGGTAGTTCCACGATCCTGAACACGCTGACGAACACGGGAACAGGCTCTACCGCGTCGATAGACACTGGAACGCTCGACGTGCAGGGCGATGCGGTGTTCAACGAGAACGAAGCAGAGATGACCATCGCCAGCGGGGCGACGCTCGATTCCGCTGAAGTCACCAACCGCGTCGATGCCACGATGACTGTCGAAGGCACTGTCACGGGCACATTGACCAACCGGAATGGCGGCACGCTGAACATCGACGGGGGTGAGGTCACCAATGTCGAAACCGGAACCGATGGTATCACCAATGTGCTGTCTGGCGGCGCAACGGCAGAGGACTTCCGGAACTCTGGCACAGTTGTCGTAGATGGCGGCACGCTGGAGGTTGCAGCCGGCGGGTCACCTGTGACCACGATCAACCGGGATGACGGGACGATGTCTGTCATCAACGGCGGCGAGATCACGAACGACGTCTTCAACGAAGGCACACTGGCGTTGAATGACGGCACGTTGGGGTCGCTGACCGTGACTGATCTGGACGCCGTTGCCCCCACTGAACGGGGCACCTTCACCAGTGACGGAGTGTCGGCGATCACGGGCGATATGTCCAACGCGGGCGACGCGACAGTCTCGACAGGCGTTCTGACCGTTGGAGGAGAGGTCAACAACAGCAGCGGTGGTATTCTGACCATTGAAAACGAGGTGGGCACACCCGGACAGGCGGCACTGGCCACCGGGCTTGTGCGCAACCTTGATGGCGGTCAAGTCACGCTGGACGGGCGCATCACCGGAGAGCTGCGCAACTTTGGCGATCTCGACATGAATGGCGGGCGCGTGGACATCCTCAGCAACCGGGAAACGGGGGTCACGGATGTGACCGGAGGCGGACGCGTTGAAACGGAGTTATTCAATAGTGGCACCTTCCGGCTGAATTCGGGATTGCTGAGCGTGGACTCAAGCGACTCGGTCAACAACGAAGACGGCACCATGGTGATTGCCGATGGCGCGACCCTGATGAGCAACCTGACCAACCGGGGCGCACTGGACCTGCTTGGCACGCTGGATGGAGACCTTGATAACTTCGGCGCGCTGAACTTTGGCGGTACGATTACGGGCGGATTTACCAACCGCGACGGTGCCGTTGCCACGATTGACGGGGCGGTAAGTTCTGGGGCGCTGATCAATGAATCCGGCGCAACCCTAGATTTCGCGGATGGAGACACAAACGATTCACTGGCTGTGACGGGCGATGCCGTTCTGAATGGCACCGTGCAGTTGGACGTTGATTTCGGAACGTCGCAATCGGACGTGATCACCGCGACCGGGGCCATTACGGGTAATGTGAGTCTGGAGTTTGATCTGGATTTCACAGACGTATCTGGCGGCAATATCAACCTGATCCGGCCTGACGCGGGTGCCGGTCCGGATCTGACCTATACGATCAACGGCAGCACCGCAGACTTCATCGAAACCGGGACGGTGTTTGACTACAACGTCGTCACGGGACCGGGCGGGAGCCTGACGCTGGAAAGCACTGTTGGTACGGGTATTCAGAACATCTCGGCCGTGGCCGGTCTGACGCAGAGCCTGATTGGCACCGTGATCAACCGACCCACCAGCCCGTACGTGTCCGGCTTTGACCCCTTCGGAGGAGAACCCTGCGGTCAGGGCGTCTGGGCCAGAGGCACGGGCGGTGCGGCGGATGCAGATGGTCAGTTTTCTGAAGTGGGCTCGACCATATCACGCGACGTTCCACTGAGCCTGAACTACCGGGGTTTCCAGATGGGGACTGACTTTGCGTGTTTCGACGCTGTGAACGGAGGCTGGGATCTGGCTTTCGGCGGGATCGCGGGTCTGAACGATGGTGACACCAAAGGCGGGTCCGGGATTTCCCAAACCAGCACGGAGTTCACCCAGAAATACGCGGGCCTTTACATGGTGGCGAGCAAGGGTCGCTTTCTGGCTGACTTGCAGTACCGGGTTGAGGAAACAGACTTCACGGCGGGCAATTCCGGGCTGGGGACTCTGTTTGAATCGCCATCCCGATACAGCAGTGATGCGAAGACCTTGTCCGGCTCGGTGGCGTATGCCTTCCCGATCCGCACAGGTCTGCAGGCCGCAACCAACCTTGGCTTTGCCTTCACCGATTCCAGTACAGATGAGATCACGGTGGATGCCTCCGCTGATGGTAGCGTTCAGATCGAAGACCACATGACCAAGATCGGGTTTGTGGGCGCGACACTGACCTCGCTGCGCGAGAACCGGGACGGACAAAGCGCCATCGCGTTCTTTGCCAATGCCACGTACTACCACGACTTCTCGGACCCGATTGATGGCTCGTTCACCACAGGCGGCAGCGCCGAGCCGTTCGAGGTGAATACGCTGGGCGACTACGGCGAAATCAGCCTTGGCGTGAACTACACGAGGTTGCTGGACAACGGCCAGTTGGGGCGCGGACGTCAGCTTGATGCCGGGGTTCGTTTGGATGCCCGGCGCGGCTCCAACCTTGATAGCTGGGGCATTACTGGGCAAATTCGTATCCAGTTCTGAGCCAAGCAAGAGACTGATCTGAAGGGCAGGGGACCGCAACGTTCCCTGCCTTTTGCATGTGGCGGGGTTGATTTTTCGAGCGTGAATACCTAGCTAGACAGGTAGCTAGCCAGATAGGAAGCCCGATGTTATCCCTGCAAGATGCCAAGAACCGATTTAGCGCTGTGGTCGAGGCCGCCTTGTCCGGCCGTCCCCAGGAAGTATCACGACGAGGCAAGCCTGCGGTCGTGATCCTCGCCGCGGATGAGTACGAACGTCTGCTGAAAGAGGCACGTGCACAAAGGCAGAGCTTTGCGGATCACCTGATGGCGTTTCCGGGGGAGGACGAGACAAGCCCCCGAGACAAAAGCCCGCGAGCCAACGTCACACCCCGCGACGTTTCGTTTTGATTTTCATCCTCGACACCAACGTGATTTCCGCCGTGCGCCGCCCGGATCGCGCGCCACAGGTGGCCGCGTGGCTGACCGGGCAGGCGGAGGCGGACCTGTTTCTGAGCGTGATAACGCTTGGGG
>CAZDXI010000008.1:0-30313 GCA_964509095.1 uncultured Rhodobacterales bacterium | reverse complement strand
CGGTCCGACGCTGTCCCTCCTTTAGTGGCAAAGATATTTGCTATGGGACGGATGGGACGTTCCAATGACCCTGCTCGTCTTCGGCAAAACCGGGCAGGTGGCGTGTGAATTACAGCGCCTTGCGCCGGACGCGGTGTATCTGGGCCGGGATCAGGCGGATTTGTCCGACCCGAGTGCCTGTGCGGCGGCCATTCGCGATCACGCGCCCGAGGCGGTGATCAATGCCGCCGCCTATACGGCCGTGGATCGCGCGGAAGAGGAAGAAGATCTCGCCACGGTGATCAACGGGGCGGCCCCCGGTGCGATGGCTGAGGCCTGTGCCGATCTGGATATTCCGCTGGTCCATATCTCGACCGATTATGTGTTTGAGGGCGGCGGCGAGAGGCCATGGTCGCCGGACGATACCACGGGACCGCTCGGGGCTTACGGGCGCTCCAAGCTCGCAGGCGAGCAGGCGGTGCAAGGGGCAGGGGGCACATATGCGATCTTGCGCACCTCTTGGGTGTTTTCGGCCCATGGCAATAATTTCCTCAAAACCATGCTGCGCTTGGGCGCAGAGCGGGATCGTTTGACCATTGTGGCCGATCAGATTGGCGGGCCGACACCCGCTGGCGGCATTGCCGAAGCCTGTTTGGCAATCGCAAAAGGGCTTAGAAAAAATTGTGAAAAATCAGGGGTTTATCACTATTCCGGCGGACCTGATGCGTCTTGGGCAGATTTCGCGCGGGTGATATTTGCTGAGGCAAATCAAGAGGTTGAGGTGGTCGATATCCCCTCATCCGACTTCCCGACCCCGGCGGTGCGCCCGCTCAATTCCCGGCTCGATTGCGCCTCACTTGAGGCCCAATTCGGGATTACACGTGCGAACTGGAAATCGGCAGTAAAAGAGATCGTAGGGCAGCTGACATGACGACACGCAAAGGCATCATTCTGGCGGGCGGATCGGGCACGCGGCTCTATCCGATCACGATGGGCGTCTCAAAGCAGCTTTTGCCGCTCTATGACAAGCCGATGATCTATTACCCGCTTTCGGTGCTGATGCTGGCCGGGATTCGCGAGATTGCCGTCATCACCACCCCCGAAGATCAGTCCCAGTTTCAGCGTTTGATGAAGGATGGCAGCCAATGGGGCGTGGAGATCACATGGATCACGCAGCCTTCTCCGGATGGTCTGGCGCAGGCCTATCTGCTGACCGAAGAGTTCCTGGATGGGGCGCCCTCGGCGATGGTGCTGGGGGACAATATCTTCTTTGGTCACGGGCTGCCGGAAATTCTGGAGCGCGCCGGGGCACAAAGCATCGGTGGTACGGTCTTTGGGTATCAGGTGACAGACCCGGAACGTTACGGTGTGGTCAGTTTTGATGAGACCGGCGAAAAGGCGATCGAGATCATCGAAAAGCCCGAACGCCCGGCGTCGGATTATGCGGTCACAGGCCTTTATTTTCTGGACGGAACCGCGCCGGAGCGGGCGAAATCCATCACCCCCTCGCCGCGCGGAGAATTGGAAATTACCTCTCTTTTGGAGAGTTATTTGACCGATGGGTCACTTACGGTTGAAAAAATGGGGCGCGGCTATGCGTGGCTCGATACCGGGACCCATGCGAGCTTGCTGGATGCGGGCAATTTCGTGCGCACATTGCAGGACCGTCAGGGCCTTCAAATCAGCGCCCCGGAAGAGATCGCGTACCGCCGTGGATGGATTGATCGCGCGCAGCTGGAGGCGCATGCGCAGATCTTTGGGAAAACCCGCTATGGGGCCTTCCTGCGGAAATTGGCCGATGAGGGCTGAAACGAATCGTTTTGGTTGACAGATCGTAATTTGACCCTGGGATAAGTTTCCAAATCCCCAACAATCGTTTCAATAGGTTTCATTTGTTCACCAAATGGTGGCAAAATATTCCCGCCATAGTAGCAAATTTACCCCTGTTTTCCAAAAAAGGCGAAGATAAGGCAGAAACACGGTCGGATTTCAGCGAAATCGTGAAGAAGCAGTTAACTCCAGACACGGCGCATGATAGCTTCTTCCTCGGTTAGTCTGGAGGGGACTATTAACGGAATGGGTAAAACTATGAAAAATATTATGATCACTGCTGCCGCGGCGACGTTCGCACTCGGCACGGCTGTTTCAGCCGGTACATTGACACTGACCGGCGGTACCGCCGGTGATATCCCAGGTACAGCACAAGCTGTAACACCTGAGAACGACGTTCTTGACGCACTGGGCCTTGGCCCATCCATGGGCGGCTGGTTCGGTTCCACAGTATCTGTTGCTGCTGGTACAACTGCGCTGAAAATCGACCTGATCGGTTCCGAAGCGGGTAACACCAACACATTCACTTTTGAAGGTAACGACATCTTCACAGGTGGCAACAACGCATCTTCGTTCGATCCAAACACAGATGTTGGCGATCCGCTCGCTTCCACAACTGTGTCCACCGTTGGTGGTATCTTGGACTTCGTGTTCTCGTCTTTGAACACACGTAACGGTGCAACTGGTTCCGTCGCAAACGGTGCAAACCCTGATGCGAACCCAGCCAACATGATGGCGCCGTTCCCAATCAACTTCTTCGCCACATTCGGCGATCAAGCAACAACAACAGGCAACGTGCTGTGGCTCTTCCTGGACGACATTGGTCAGTCCGGTGGCGACAACCACGATGACCTCGTCATCCGCATCAGCACTGTTCCGCTTCCAGCGGGCGCTCTGTTGCTTATGTCCGGTCTGGGCGCTCTGGCAATCCGCCGTAAGCGTTCCGCCTAATAAGGACTGCGACACAATCCTTATAGAGAGGGGTCTTCTTCGGAAGGCCCCTTTTCTTTTGCGTCTATCAGCTGAGGTGCTTGCGCAGCCACGCCCCGGCAGGACGTTCAAAGCGGTAATGCGCAAGGCCTGCGATCAGCACGGCAATCACGATATAGATGGGCAGGGTCACAGCACTGTTGGCAAAGGCGCGGCTGCCGTCGAACCAGATATCCGCCAGCATCAGCCAGAGCATCTGGATCGGCACATGCACCAGATACAGGCTATAGCTGGTATCGCCCAAAAACCGCAGAGGGGCCGGGGCAGGCAAAGCGCTGAAATCGGCCAATGCGCAGGTCAGGATCAGGGCCGAGGCGATCAGCAAAATGCCAATCAACTCGGGGTCAGAGCCAAAGAGCCAGACCCCAAGCCCCCCTGTCAGCACGGCCAGTCCCAAGGCCAGTCCGCGTGATAGAACCACCACATGATACAGCACCGCGCCCCAGAAGAAATATGTGGCACAGGTGATCACTCCAATGCGGATCAGCGGGATATCAAACGGGTGCAGTAGGGCAAAGGCCCCACATCCCAGTGCAAGGATCAAAGCGGCCCAGAGCGCGCGCAGTCTGGCCCAGCACACCAGCATGAAGAACATCACATAGACAATGATTTCCAGAGAGACAGACCAGATCGGCCCGTTAAAGCTGAGCCCATAAGTTTGCGTTGACCAATTTGAAGAGAAGAGCAGGTGGGCAACAAAATGGCGCAGGTCATTGTTGCCATAGATCTGCCAATGCCCGGCCCATGTCAGGCTGGCGATCTGGATCACGGCCACAAGGATCAGAGTGGCGAAATGCAACGGATAAAGCCGCGCAAAGCGGGCCACGAAAAAGCGCCGTCCGTTTGTTTCGCGGTGCAGATAAACATGGGTGAACACGAATCCCGAGATGGTCCAGAACAGCTGCACGGCCAGATGGCCGTATTCATAAAGCGGATAAAGTACCCCCCCATAGGGAAAGAGATGTGCATCCGGCAAGCTGGGGCGGCCCGTGAAATCTGCCAGATAAAAGTGATGATAATGCGCAAACAGCACCGCAAACGCGGCCAGCCCCCGCAGTGCATCAATCCAGAAGAAATGCTTTGGCAAACTCATTCGTTCGTATTGACCGGGATCAGGGCAGTTTCAAGGCGACCATACGCCAAAGCGCTTAGGTGCACGCCATCATAGCTGGCCTCAGCGGGGGGCAGGGATATGGCGGCATCCGTGTCCAAAAGGTCTGGGCCAAGCCGTGCGCGCAGAGCCGTATTCATCTGGACAATATGAGCTGGATCAGGCCAATGCGCCGGGCTGGTCTCATCTGACAGGCCAGGCACAGAAATCCAGCGCAGCGCCGCATTGGGCCAGCGGGCGTTCAAATCATCAACCAGTGTTTGGGCGTCGGTCTCAAAGCGGGCCAGATCAGGTGCGGTGTTGGTGTGCGCGGCGCGGATCAGTTCAACGGATCCAAACCCGATGATGATCTGCACCGGATTCAAAAGTGCCATGCGATCCAACTGCTGTGGCAAAAGCGGCAGGGCCGCGTCCAATGTCAGACCTTGGCGCGCGCAGATGACCGTGCTGAAGCCAGGCAGGCGCCAGTTGTGGTCAAAGATCAAACTGTTGCCGAGCAGCAGAACGACCGGGCGTTTGTCTTGCGCGCTGGCTTGCACCGGCAAGCTGGGGCGGCAATCCAATGTGATCTGTGTCGGGGTATCCCGCCCCATAACCCAAAACCCAAGGACGAGCGCGAGAAGCGACCAGACCATCAGGGCTGCAAGAGCAGGAGTGCGCCACATGGTCAGGCAGTGTCTTTGCTGGGGGCGGTCTGTTCGGGCGACGGGGACGCGGCGGTTGGGGCCGGGTCGGGCTCCACGGCGCGCGGATCAATCAGCAAGGCGACAATCCAGCCCGTGATAAAGCCGCCCAGATGGGTTTCCCAGGCCAGTTGCCCGTCCATGGCCCACCACAGCACAAGGTTCAGAATGATCAGCATCACCACCGCCTGCAGCACCGGCAGCAGCCCTTCGGAATAGGTGTAGCGATCCACATAGAGCCATGCGAGCACCCCGCCAATCAGGCCAAACAAGGCCCCCGACGCCCCGACCATGGGGCGCGGATCAACCGAGAGCAGGCTATAGCCGATCGCTCCGCCAATCAGGGCCCCGATATAAAGCAGGGCAAAGCCGCGCAGGCGCACGCGCCCAATCACCAGCGTGCCCAAGGACCACAGCGTGATCATGTTCACGATCAGATGCACCAGCCCTCCGTGAAGGAATCCATAGGTGGCGAACATCAGATAGGGTTGTGCGGTGTAATTCGGGCGCCAGTCATCCAGCAGCCCCGGCCAGAACCCGGCATATTCATAGGCCAGCGCGCGCAGGCGCTCCGGCCCGACCAGACCCAGATCAGACAGGCGCAACACAAGTTCGATCACCACGCACACGGCGATCAGGCCTAAAAGCCAGTAGCTGCCGGGTTGGAGAGGCTTGCGGGGCGTATCCATGAGCGCCTTTGTCCAGAATTATGGCCAGAGTTGCGAGGGCCGTTGCCCCCAGAGTGCAGGACTGGCGCTGTACTGCAAGCGTTGCCGTGCCGCTTTTGGTAAAAAAGTGCAGATTGTGGAGCGGGGCGCAGCCAGGGATGCGCCCCGGATTACCTGTTCAGGGGCGCCATTGCAGCGATGTGCGCACGCCGATGAAGACTTCGTCATCCGTAGAGTTGGACCCACTGTCGCTTTCGCGACGCACATGGGTGTACCCGGCAATGGCGGACCAATCCTTGGTGATCTCATGCGCATAATTGAGGTTCAGGTTCAGCTGCTCTGCATCAGAACTGGTGCCTTCCAGAACATTGGTGTCGCGAAAGGACATACCCGCGCTGAAGTTCGACAGGTTTGTCAGCTCTTGCTGGTAGTTCAGGCTGAGGCGGCTATCGAGCGTTTCATCCCCGGCATTGGTGCTGGAAAAGGCCTGCCGGAAACTTGCGGTAAACGCGCCGCGCGGCAGATCATGCGTATAGCTGACGGAATAAAGCGGGTTGGTGTCGTTGGTGACATCATTCTGGCTGAGCCCGGCGCCGAACGACAGGCTGCCGCGCGGCAGATCCATTTTGCGATCAACCCGGGCGGTGGTGCGCCGCCCGCTTTCGTTGATGTTCGAACGCAGGCTGGCGCGGATATTCCCGTTGGGCAAATCCGTTGTGTAGGCCAGCGTGTAATAGAGACCATCCTCAGAGCTGCGCGCCACGGAGCCGCTTTGCGTCACCTCTGTATGGCCCAGTTCGAAATCCAGCGTGGAGGCTTCGTTGATGGCAATACTGGCCCCTGCGCCAATGGATTGACGATCAATATCAATGCCGCCAACGCGGTCGAGTTCTGAGACCCGGAACACAGCGCGCGCTGTCACAGCCGTGTTGATCTCAAAGCGCAGCCGCAAAGAGGCCTGATTGCGCTCACTGTCCAGCAAGGTGCTGGAGATCGTGTCGGTATATTCGATCTTGTCGTAATCATAACGCAGCACCCCACCAAACGGGGCATCGCGGCCAAATTCGTAGGACAGACCAAAAGACGTGTCTTCGCGATCACCTTCATCCAGAACAAAGGCCGTTTCGCCCAACACATCGAGCGCGGTCAGCGTGTCGATATCGTCCTTGCGGTAACTGGCATCAAATTCAAAGCGCGTGTTGCGGCTTTCGATGGCGTAAAACAGCGAGGCCCGCGGATCGATCACATCCGCGTTCAGCTCGTCATTGTCATAGGATTTATCAAGCCCGGCCCCAAAGTTGAGCGCGAATTCTTGTGTATTGGTTTTTGAGCTGAGCCCAAAGCCAAGATCGCTGCGCAATGTGCTGATGCCATCATCCCAGACCAGAAGTTCCGAGAATGTCAGGTCTGCAATCAAACCACCGGATGTGTCCTGGGAGACGCCCGATACAGGCCAGAGTCCCAAGGAGAGGGCTGCGACGATCCCGCCGGCCCTGCTATATGCCCCCGCATACATCATCTGATTACTCGAAAAGCCGCCGTTCGGGGACGAGAATCACATCCCCGTCTTTCAGCCGCGGATCAGAATTCAACTGCGCGCCTTGCGAGATGGCCTTGTAGTTGAAGGTCCAGATCTTTTGCTTGCCACTGCGCTCTGTGCGGCGCAGCTGGATGCGTTTGGTGGCGGCGAATTTGCCCAGACCACCGGCTTGCGCCATCGCTTGCAGGAATGTTGTGCCGGGCTCGACGTCTTTGGCACCGGGCCCATTCACTTCGCCCAGGAAGTACACTTTGATCGTGTCAGGCTTTGCAACCACACCGCTGGAACGTGGACGCTCTTTTGGCTGAACGGCGACGAACACATTGGGAGTAGCGGCAAAATTCGAGGCGATCGCAGATGTCAGCGAAGCTTCGATCTGGCCAACTGTGCGCCCGGAGGCTTTCAGTGAGCCTGCAAATGGAAAGCTGAACCGCCCATCCGGCAACACCACCACAGAGCGGTTGAGGCTGGCATCTTCCAGCACTTCAATCACCAGCGCGTCGCCAGAACGCACACGGTATTCAGATTGTGCCAGTGCTGCGGTGGCAAAGATCGCCACAGCCAAGCCAGCCAGCATATGTTTTAGGATCGCCATCATCGCGCTCGCGCCTTCCTGCAAGATTAACCTCGTCTTGCGCGCCATTCTGAGCATGTATTGCGGTCAAGAAAAGGCCGGAATGCGGAATCGTGCAAAATCTTTGCGCAGATGTGCTGGCACGGCCACGCGAAATGGGCGTGCGCGCCTTGAATCACGCGGGATTTATGGGCTGCCCTCACGCCTGTGCGCAAAGGCAGAGGGGCGTCAATTTTCCACAGCCGTGCCCCCGGCTGCTTCCAATGTCACAATCTGCGTGCGGGCCTTGGCAATTTGCGGACGCTGATCGCTGGGTCCGGCAACCTGAACGGCCCGGCGGAACTGATCCAGCGCCTCCTTGGAGCGGCTGAGCGCGAGATACACCTCGCCCAGATGGTATTGCACCAGCGCATCGCCCGGCAGGCCTTTGGCGGCGGCTTCCAGATAGGGCAGGGCGGTTTCACTTTCCCCGCGCTTATGGGCAATCCAGCCATAGGTGTCCTGCAGGGCAGGGATGTCTGTGTCGCTGAAGCGGCGCGCAATGGTCCAGGCTCTGTTCAGGCTGGCCTCATCTGTGCGTGTGGTCGACAGCAAAGAGGCGAGGTTGTTGGCCACCACCACTGAATTAGAATCCCGTTCATAGAGTTCTTCATAGATGCCAATGGCGCCATCAAAATCGCCATCCGCTTCCATATAGGAGGCTTGCGCCCACAGCAGGTTTGGCTCTCCGGGATTGGCCTCAAGTCCTTCGGCGACAATGGCGCGGCCCCCTTCGGGATCGCCTTTGCGAATGTTCAGACGCGCCATCTCAAGCCACAGGGTCGGGCGGTTTGGATTGTCTGTGACCAAGGCGCGATACATCTCAAGGGCTTTGTCCAGCTCGCCGTTGACCGACAAGGTGGCGGCCATCACGGTTTGCAAGGTTGGGTTGTCGGGATCATCTGCCAGCAACTTCTGAGCCAGATCCAAAGCCCCTTGCGCATCACCTGTGCTGAGGCGGGCCCGCACCAGCGAGATTTTTGAGGCCAGCGTGGCATCCGTGGAATTGGCGATATCTTCAAGATAGGTGATCGCCTGATCCGGCCCGCTTTGGCGGTTGATGCGTTCGGCTTCCAGGCCATTGGCGGCATTGTTGGACACAGGCGTGTTGATTTGGCGCAAGGTGGCCACGACCTGACGGGCGCGCCCATCATCGTCCATGCCCAGATAGAGCTGGCCAAGTGCGAGCAGCAGATCAATGTTCTGTGGATCAAGACGCAGCGCTGGCAGCAGGATATCTTCGGCCGGCAAATAGCGTTCTTCCCCAATCAGCACCCGCGCATAGCGCAGGGTTTCTGCGGGGGCATTGCCAGAGGCCTCAACGGCAAGGGCCAGAAAATCGCGAGCCAATTCGGGGCGGCCAGAGCGGGTATAGGCTTGCGCCATCAGCGTCATGGCTTGGGAATCTTCGGGGGCTGCATCCAGAGCGGTGCGCAAAGAGGCGATGGCCGCGTCGGTGTCATCGGCTTCGATCAGCCAGGCCGCTTGCAATTTCAGTGCATTGGGCTCAGCCGGATCTTCGCTCAGGACGTCTTCGACGCGGGCGCGTGCGCCCACTTCGTTGCCCATCTGGGTCAACATTCGGGCCAGCGCAATCTTGATATCACGGGTCTGATCGGAAGGTTCCGCGCCCTCCAGAACACCTTCAAGTGTGGCGATGGCCGTTTCGCGTTCGCCTGAGGCGAAATCAAAACCTGCATCCAGCACCTGAAACGGCACGGGGTCTTCGCGCTCAGCGATCAGCTTGCCGATTTCAGCCTTGGCGGTTTCGACACTGCGCACTTGCGCAAGAAAGCGGATCAGATCAACGGCAGGTTCATGGTTGTCCGGCTCTGCGGCGACAAGTTCGCGCAGGAACCCTTCGGCTTTGTCATGCTCCTGACGGGACATGTAAAAGCGCACCAAGGTGGTTTTGTTTGAAACATCTTCCGGGAACAGGCCAACCATCTTGCGCAGCTGGACTTCGACACCGTCCATGTCACCCAGCTGACCCAGAATGGCCAGACGCTGACGCCAGTACTGACGGTTTTCCGGATCGCGCTCCAGCACCCAGTCGATGTCTTCCAGCGCTTGACGGAATTCACCATCGCGCAGGGCATTGTCGATCAGTACATTGCGCAGCAGCAGGTTTTCCGGCTCAGCGCTCATCAGGTTTGTGGCGGCATCGGCTTGGGTGCGCCGTTCGCTGGCATTTTCATCCAGTGCGGCGGCGCGGTAGGCCCGTGCGATGGAAATGGCCTGAACGCGGGTATTTTCAGGATCAAGCTCTGCGGCGCGTTCGCCGTGGCGTTCCACCTCGTCCCAATTGGCAACCTGAAATGCGATCTCGCTCAGAATGATGCGGGCTTTCAGATCATCGGGGTATTGTTCAACCAATCGCAGGTACTGGCTGTAGGCCGCCTGACGGTTGCCTTTTTCATTCAATTGCAACTCGGCCAGTTTGTGGCGTGCTTCGCGGTGGCTGCCATTCAGTTGGAACACATTGCGCAACTCAATGATGGCGCGGTCCACATCGCCGGCTTCTGCAAGTGTGATGCTGTTTTGATAGTGTTCTTCGGCGCGCTCTTCCGAAGATTTACACGCGGCAAGAGCAAGGCACATGGTCAGCAGAATAATGCTGGTGCGGGCTGGCTTAAAAATACGCACGGGAGATGTCATCCTTTAGAAAAATAAATGGCCCTGTGGATAGTTTAGGGCAGCACCGGGTGGGAAACTAGTCCTTGGATCGACCTCTAGAAAGGTCGGAGGCGGATTTTAAGTCAATTGCGCGTTATTTTTGGGATATGCACGGACAATCCAGCCCCAAAGCGCGCACAAAAAAAGGCCCCCGATATTCGGAGGCCTTCGTAAAACCTATAGGCGGTGTGCTTAGTAGCCTGTGCCGCGCAGAACCACGAGCACGGTGCGGATCAGGATGCTGACATCCGTTTTCAGCGACACGACGCGGTCATAAATGTCATCATAGCGCACGCGACCGACGAATTCGCCTTCGTTGCGATCCGAAATCTGCCACAGGCCAGTGATGCCGGGTTGCAGATTATAATAGGACGTGCCGGAATAGCTGTCTTTCTGGCACAGCATCATGGGGCGTGGGCCGACCAGCGACATGGTGCCATTGAGCACATTTGCCAGCTGTGGCAGTTCATCCATGGATGTTTTGCGCAAGATACGACCCACCAGCGTGATGCGTGGATCTTTCTTCAGCTTTTGTGTGGCGTCCCATTCGACGCGGGCTGCCGGGTTCTTCGCCAGATAGCTTTCCAACTGGGCATCTGCGTTATGCACCATGGTGCGCAGCTTCCACATACGGAACGATTTGCCCCGTTTGCCGACCCGCATCTGCGAATAAAACGGATTGTGACCATCCAGCGCGATGAGCAGGGCCATCACAACAACAAACGGCACCACAAGAGGTGCCGCAAGAACAGTCAACAGAATATCAAAGGCGCGTTTGAACACACGGCGATACAGACCTTTTGACGATACGACGTCACCTGACGCACGTACGGATGGGCGAGGAGTATCAACCTCAGCCTCATAAGGTGAAAAATGCAAAGTCATCAGCAGCAAACCCAGGCCTTAACCTGACCCCAAAAATTACAACTTGTCTAAAATCAGCTTAACGCCGACCCCGACCCCTCGGTAGAACACACAATCCTGCGACGAAGACGTATGTATCAGTTCCTCAACAATTTAGCAAAGTTAGTCTCCCCACAAACGGGGAGATTCCGGGAAAATTCATCAATTCTTTACATTCCTTAAGGAGCTCGGCACCTGACGGCACCTGTTATCGTTTCCATTTTGGCACTATGACACAGTGTTTCGTGTGGATTACGTCAATTTAGGCAATAATGAGAACCATAATTTCGCGAATCGCGCGGAATGGCACACATATGCCGAAATTCGAGGCCGCGCGGGGCCGTTCGCCTGCACATTGCCTTGAAATTCACCCATTTTCGCAATAGCGAGTGTATAGGTGGGTTCGACGATGCGGGGCTGTTTTTGAGCCCCGTGTTTATTATGTACTTGGGATGTGGGTATCGCCTGATTATGACCGCCGAGCTTTATAGTACGCATTTTGGCTTTAGAGAGCGCCCGTTCTCGCTCTCTCCGGACCCGGAATTTCTGTTCTGGTCCAAAGCGCATGCGCGCGCGATGGCTGTGCTGGAATATGGTCTTGTGACCCGGGCGCCGCTCACGGTGGTGACGGGCGAGGTTGGGACCGGCAAAACAACTCTTATTCAGGCCTTGCTGCAAAAGCTCGATGATGAAGTCACTTTGGGGCTGATCTCGAACGCGCAAGGGGATCGCGGTGATTTGCTACGATGGGTGATGAACGCCCTTGAGGTGCCGCTACCGGCAGAGCGGGACTATGTCTCGCTGTTTCAGCATTTCCAGAATTTCGTCATCGAGGAATATGCCGCCGGGCGCCACGTGGTGCTGGTGATCGACGAGGCGCAGAACCTGGGCGCAGAGATGCTCGAAGAATTGCGCATGCTCACCAACATCAACTCCGGCAAGGATGAGTTGCTGCAGATCATTCTGACAGGCCAGCCGGAACTGCGCCAACTGATCACCCGGCCTGAATTGCGCCAGTTTGCGCAACGTGTGACGGCGACCTATCACATCAACCCGTTCGATCTGCGTGATACGCGCGCCTATATTCACCACCGCCTTGAGCTGGTGGGAGGGCAAGGCGATGAGATCACGCCATCTGCGGTGCGTCGCATCTATGAAGAAAGCGAAGGCATTCCGCGCATCATTAATAAACTTTGCGATTTGGCTCTTGTTTATGCAGCCAGTGCCGATCAGAAGAAGGTTTCGCTGCCAACCATTCGGGAGCTTTACAAAGACGGCCTGATCCTTAAACCAGCGCCGCCACCCTTTTATCTGACCAACCGTGTCGATTCATCTGAGAAAGCAGCCGAGTAATGAATATCGATCTGTCTTTTTATTGGAAGCTGTTCTGGCGCCGGTTCCCGGTGATGGCGGTGTTTGTTTTGGTCTGTTCCGGTCTCGGGGTGATCACGGCGATGAAGACGCCGGAAACCTGGGCCACGACGGCGCGTCTGTTGGTTGAAGCCCCACAGATCACGCAGGTTGAATCCATCGAAGTCGACGCGGTCGAGCAACTTGAAATCATCGAACAGAAACTGCTGACGCGCGCCAATCTTGTGGACATTGCGAACCGCTTTGATGTGTTTGAAAACATCCGCAGCATGGAGCCCGATACAGTGGTAGAGCGTATGCGATCTGCCACACGGATCCGCCGCTCTGCGGGGCGCAACAAAGCGACCTTGATGACGATTTCCTTTGAGGGACGTTCTGGCAAGGTGGCCGCAGATGTGGTCAATGAATACACCACCCTTGTCCTGGAAGAGAACGCAGAATCCCGCAACGCGATTGCGGAAAACACCCTGCAGTTCTTTGAGCGCGAAGCGGAAAACCTGGCGCGGGATCTGGATCGTCAAAGCACTGAGATTGCAGTGTTTAAATCTGAAAATGCCAATGCCTTGCCCGAAGATCAGACCACACGGTTTGGCCGTCAGACATTGTTGCAAGATCGCCTGGCCCGGCTCGAACGCGAGTTGCAGGCAGGTCTGCAACGCCGCGCAGACACGGAACGGCTGTATAAAGACAACCGCAATCTAACCCCAGGTGCCGTTCAACGCCCGCTTAGTGCTGAGGAACAGCGCCTGATTTCAGCACGTGCTGAGCTGGATCTTTTGAAATCTGTCTATTCAGAAACCAATCCACGGGTGAAACGCAAGCAAGCCGAGGTCACCAGTCTGGAAGCGATTGTCGCGGCCCAGCAAGGTTTGGTCGTGGAAGACGATGGGGAAGACCCGGTAATTTCGCAACAGCAAGCCATTCTGGATGCCACGTTGTCGGAAATCGACAGCCGGCTTGATTTTATCCGCTCAGATATCGAGGCCACAAAGGCCGAGATGGAAAACCTGCAACGCGCGATTTCACGTTCCTCTGCCAATGGCATCGAGCTGAACACGCTGGAGCGTGAATATGAGATTATCCAGACCCGCTACAATGCGGCCGTGAGCAACCTCAATGAGGCCCGCATGACCGAACGCATCGAAAGCACCGCGCAAGGTCAGCGGATTTCGGTGATTGAAAATGCCAACATCCCGCAAGTGCCTGCAGGGCCGAACCGCCCGAAAATTGCGGCCTTGGGATTGCTGGCGGGTCTGGGTCTGGCGGCGGGCTATTTCATGTTGCTGGAAACATTGAACCGCACGGTGCGTCGCCCTGCGGAACTGATGAGCAAGTTCAACGTCACGCCGATCACCACGATCCCTTACATGGAAACGCATACGCGCCGGGTTGCCCGTCGTGCCGGGTTGATCACAGCCACGATCATTGTGCTGATTGGGGTGCCCTTGGCCTTGTGGTATATCGACACCAATTATCTGCCGCTTGATCTGCTGGTCCAACGGGGCCTGGACAGGCTGGGGCTGGGGTGATGTTGGCCCATTTGTTTACACGTTTAGTCTAAAGAGTATCGCGCATGGAAAAGTTACAAGCTGCCCTTGAAAAGGCCCGCAAAACCCGCAGCCAAAAGCCGCGGGCCAGCAAACCTGCCTTGCGCAAGTCTTCGGGTGCGGCCTCGGGCGTGTCCCAGATGGACGAGCTGTGGTCGTCGCTGACGCCGTTCGATGTGCAAGACAAGCATCTGGCAGAGCGTCGCGTGGTGACCCGCGAAGCCGGGCCCGCAGCGACACCGTTCGATATTCTGCGCACCAAGGTGCTGCTGCAGATGCGCCAGAATGGCTGGAAGCGTCTGGCGATCACTTCGCCGATGCCGGCCTCAGGCAAAACAACGACCGCGTGTAACCTTGCATTGGGCTTGGGGCGTCAGAAAGATCTGCGCGCCATCCTGCTGGATCTTGATCTGCGCGACCCGTCGGTGAATGAATTCTTCCACACCACGCCGGATCACAGCATCGGTCAGGTGCTGACTGGCGAAGTGGATTTTGCAGATCAGGCGCTGCGCCTTGGTGACAATGTGGCCTGTTCCATGGCGCGCTATGCCGAAAGCGATCCAACGCGGCTGCTGCTGGCCGAAGAAACCGCCGAGGTGATCGACAAGATCGAAACCGTGTATCAGCCGGATGTGATGATTTTCGATCTGCCCTCCGTGCTGGTGAATGATGACACGCGCGCGTTCCTGAAGAACGCAGATTGCGCGCTGATCGTGATCCGCGCCAACAACACGCGCTACAATCAGTTCGACACTTGCGAACGCGAGATTGCAGAACAGACCAATGTTCTGGGCGTGGTGCTGAATGCCTATCTGCACGTGGACCCGAATTCGTCGGAAGACTGACGCCGGTGACGCGCATTAATCACGCAAACTTACCATAACATACCTTATTGGGCTGATCGCTCGCCGGTAGGCGCGTTCACATCAATAACTGCGCAACGTACTGGTTGGCGTGTTGTTGCGCCGGTAGATTGTGACCAGATCGGTGGCATGAATCACATAGTAGTTCTGGGCGATATACTCTTTGATGGTGTCTTGATCGCCGAAATAAAACAGATGCCCATGCCCGTTTGAGACCAGAAATTCAGGCTGGCTGGTCAGCAGGAAACGCAACTCATTGCGCGAGACATATCCGCGATCTGACAAGGTCTTCATGATCGCTCTTTGTGTGATGTTGCTGGGATGTGCGACAACGCGCGAGACTGTGGGGTGATCCAGATAGACAAGGATCAGATGCTGATCGAGCGCCCAGATCCTATCCCCTGATTTCAGCAGTGGGCGCAGAATGTCTGCGGCTTCCTTGATGTCATAGCGGGCGGTTAAATATCCGGGCTGGAAGGCGACTTTGATGCTCTCAACGCTGTTGCGTGCCACCCCGGTGCTGATCGCCAGAGCAACACCAAACATGGCCCCCCATTGCAAAAATTTGCGCGCGCTCAGCCGTTCGATCAGAGCCGCCACCAAAAGTGCGACCAGCGGATAAAATTGCTGCCAATAATAGGTAAAGACCGCGCCGCTTTTGAGGATTGAAAACAGCATTGCAACGAGGACAAGCCAGACGACAGCCCAGTCATACCCGCTCATGTGGGGGGTGAAGTTGCGCGCGGGTTTGCGCAAAAAACTCAGAGCGGCCCAAACCGAGAGCACGGTAAAGGGGCCATAAATGAAGGGAACAATTTCAAAGGCCTGCGCCCATTTAGAGATGTGGCCGATGGCCGCCCCCGGGATGCCCCATTGATCAGAATAATTGAGGGCCACATCAATGCTGGCCAGTTTCAACTCGTTCAGAGCATCGACGCGCCCATAAAGGATCAACAGGATCAGAACAGGGGCTATTCCACCAAGCGCATAGGCCACAGCAGACCAGCGGTAAAACCGGGAGACACCCGGGCGCCAAAAGCCCATTGCACAGAAAAACAGCCCCAATGCGAGCGCGACATACGCTATATTGGACCGCGTCAACACGGCCAGACAGACCAGCACTCCGGCTCCGGCCAGAACCAGGGGGCGTTCGCGCCAGCCCAGGATCAGCCACAAGGCGGCCATCAGAAACATAATGGCCGGCAGGCCCGCGCTGGTATGAAATCCTGGATCCATCGCATGCATGGCCACATAAAGGGTGCCTGCCAATCCAGCCGCTTGTGTGTTCGCATACCGCCGGGCAATCAGAAAGATCAGCAGCGCACTCATGGCGATGCATAAATCCCCAAGCAACCGCACTGACAAAATGCTCTGCCCAAAGACACCCATCCATGCGGCAAAGATAAAGAAGATCATCGGGGGTTTGTTGTCAAAGCGCTGAAGGTAAGGCAGCGTGCCTTCCAGCACGTCACTGCCCAGCAGCATAAACGTGCTTTCATCCCAGTTGATGACTTCGCGTGTTGCCGAGCCCAACTGCGTGAGCAGCGTCAGCACAGCGTAGATGGCAGCCCAAATCAGGATCTCCTGACCCTTTATGGCCCGCACGCGCCCCAAATTAGTCTCGCTTTACAAAGCGTTTGCGGAACACGAAGTAGCGCGACCCGATAAAGTTAAACGCCATCCCTGCCACGATCCCGCCCAGAGCGGCCATGTGCAGCGACAAAGCCCCCTCGCCCATGACCGAATTGTTTAGATAAAGCGCAACGGCGTAGTTCACCATCATCCCCACAGCGGACGCCCCGACAAAGCCCGCGAACTGGCGCAGGATGGGTCGGTCCTTGGCATAAGAGAATGTGAAATAGCGGTTCAGCAGGAAGTTCGTCATCACACTGACGGCAATCCCACCCGCAAGGCAGATACTGTCCGCAAACCCGGCGAGTTTCAGCAAGCTCAGGATTGCCAGATTGACCACAACACCAGAGGCCCCGACCACAAGGAACTGGGCCAGATACATCGTGTTGGCAAAGCGGTATATGTAAAGACGGCGCAAATGGCGCAGATATTTTAGCTGCTCGCGCAGGGTCAGCTTGGAATCCCCATGGGTGCGATCCACAAAATGGATCGGCATTTCGCCCACATTCTCAAAGCCGCATTTCACGATCAGTTCCAGCGCGATCTTGTAGCCCACCGGATTGAGGTCTTCGGCAGTTTCAAAATCTGCTTTGCGCAGCGCAAAAAATCCCGACATTGGGTCGCGTACGCGGGTCAGAGGACGCGCCAGAACCGTGGCAATCAATGAATTTGCCCAACGTATCAGCCCCCAGTCATCATCCGTAGAACCGCCGGGCACATAGCGCGACCCAATCACCATTTGCTGCCCGGTTTTCAGGCCAAGGATCATTTGTGGAATCTTTTCGGGCGGATGGCTCAGATCACAATCCATGCAGATCAGGAACGGGTATTGCGCGGCGCGAAACCCGGCGATCACCGCTTGGCTCAGACCGCGATCACTGGTGCGCACAAGGATTTGCGCCCAGTCATATCCGCTGGCTTCAACCGCCTCGACGCTGCCATCCTGACTGTTGTCATCTACGAAAATAACCTCAAGGATCAGATCCCGCTCTGCACGCACCTGTGCAATCCGTTCAAGGATCAGCGGGATATTCTCAACTTCCTGATAGGTCGGAATGATCACACTGATCCCCGCAGTAAAGCGGATGTCACTCAAATCTGGTGAAGCCGGTGTCTTCAAAATACGTGCCAATCAAAAAATAAACGCAGAGCTTGTCTCATCCGTTTTCCATAAAGGAATAAGTCTGGCAAGCAATCTCAGCCTTATAGCAGCTTGTGCCTTGGCAGGACTGTGCTCAGCGCGTTAAAAGCCAGCGCGCGATATGTGTTGGGTCAGGTGATCCGGTAAGTGCTGTTGTATCGATGTATTGAAGGCCTGCCCTCATGATCCTGTCCCGGTTAAACGCCCTGTTCGATGGAGATTCCCTGAAAGCCCGTGCCTTGCGTGGCTCAGCGCTGACATTCCTGAACTTTGGCGGGGCCATGTTCTTGCGGCTGGCCTCGAACCTGATCCTGACCCGGATCCTGTTTCCCGAAGCCTTTGGTCTGATGGCCCTGGTGCAGGTGGTGATCCTGGGGCTTGGCATGTTCTCGGTGACGGGGGTGAAATCGGCCATCATTCAGAACAAACGCGGCGATGACCCGCAGTTTTTGAACACGGCTTGGATGGTGCAGATTGGGCGCGGGTTTTTCCTGTGGCTTCTCACGATCGCCCTGGCCGGTCCTGCGGCCAGCCTTTACGAACAGCCTTTGCTTGCGGTGCTGTTGCCTGTGGCGGGGCTGACAGCGGTGATGAACGGGTTTCAATCCACCAACATGTCCACGGCCAACCGCAATCTGACGCTGGGCCGCATGACCTTCATGGAGCTGTTCAGCCAGTTGGCGGGCATTATCATCATGGTGGCCCTTGCGCTGATCACAGGGTCGGTCTGGTCTTTGGTGATCGGATCGGTGGCCACAGAGGCCATCAAAATGATCCTGTCGCATATTATCCTGCCCGGCATCCGCAACCGCCCGGCGTGGGACAAGGACGCATTCTGGCAGATTTTCCACTTTGGGAAATACATCTTCATAGGCTCTGTTGCAGGGTTTTTGATCAATACAGGCGATCGCGCGATCTTGGGCAAGTTCGTCACCCTGACCGAGCTGGCCGTCTATAATATTGGTTATTTCCTTGCCACAGTGCCGGCCAAAATGGCGCAGCGCTTTGGGTCTAAGGTTTT
This sequence comes from uncultured Rhodobacterales bacterium, assembly GCA_964509095.1. Taxonomy (GTDB): domain Bacteria; phylum Pseudomonadota; class Alphaproteobacteria; order Rhodobacterales; family Rhodobacteraceae; genus Aliishimia. The sequence continues at coordinate 11,745 of CAZDXI010000008.1, read as the reverse complement.
GATGCCGGTTTATGCGCGCACCAATGACAACACCGATCCTGAAACCCGTAAAAAGCAGATGATAGCCCGGGCTGGGCTGACCGGAGCCATGCTGGGGGCCTCACTGTTTCTGGCCGTGATTGGGGATTGGCTCGTGCGGTTCCTTTATGAGCCAGCCTATCATCTCAGCGGCCCTATTTTGGTGCTGATTGCGTTGGCCTATTTGCCAATCATTCTGATCAACCCCTATTCACATCGCTTGTTGGCTATGGGCAATTCGCGTGATGCCACCACATTCACGGTGGTTCAGGCTGTGTTGCAGGTGCTGATCTTGTTCTTTGGTATTCGGATGTTCGGCCTCATGGGGGCCATCGTTGCTCCGGCTCTTGCGGTTCTGCTGGTCTATCCGCTGATTGCCTGGATGGTGCAGCGCAAAGGCGTGTGGGAGCCCAAGCTTGATCTTGCGTTCTTACTGGTCTGCCTTGCAGGAACCGCGTTGGCGCTGTGGATCAATGACACTGTGATTGCCCAAGTGCTTGCGGGCGCTGTAGATCAGACCCCGGCAGAGGCCCTGAAATAGAGCCTATTTATGCTCAATCAGCGTGGCCTGCGCGCGCGACATCCGGCGGCGCAGATAGGTAAACACCCCTTGAGCTTCGGGAAATTTGGCCAGCGTGATGAAGACCGCCTGGAACCAGGGATCCCCTTTAAGACGGCGGCGCAGCATTTGCAGCGGCCAGATCAACACACCAAGACCGATCCACGGGCTGACAAACAGCATTCCCAGAACGATCAGCGCCGGCAGGGCCATGCCCCAGCCGATGATCCGCTTGAGATTTGCCACCCCATAGCGTTCCGGGGTTTTCCCGTGCATCGCCACGGCCTCGGCTGTGGCATACCCGCCGCGCTTGGCGCGTTGCCACCATTGTCTGAAATGCAGAAGGTTCGCGTCATGGAATGTCATCGCAGCATCCAAGCGCCAGATTTCCCAGCCCATAGCCCGCAGACGCAGGCAGAGTTCGGGCTCTTCTCCGGCGATCATCGCCTCATTAAAGCCCCCTGCTGCCTCAAGGGCGCTAACACGCATCATCACATTACCCCCTGACGCATCTGATTTGCCAATCGGAGTGTCCCATTCGACATCCGCCAGCCGATTATAGACAGAGCGCTCGGGGAAGCGTTCATGATTGCGTCCGCAGGCCGCCGCAGCGTGCGGGGTGGCGTCCAGAAAGCTGCGGGCGGTTTCAATCCAGCCGTCCTGCAGAATGCAATCGCCATCCAGGAACTGCACATATTCCGGCAAGGCGCCCAATTCACCCAACCGCGCAAGACCTGCATTGCGCGCCCGCGCCGCGGTGAACGGGATCGTCATATCAAGGGCGAGCACATCCGCGCCGCGCGCGGTGGCTTCGGCCACGGAATTGTCGCTTGATCCACTATCGACATAGACAATCTGATCCACCCGGCCTTGCAAGGAGTCCATGCAGGCGATCAGACGATCCCCTTCATTGCGCCCAATCGCGACCACCGCGACTTGTGTCTTCATGTGGGATCACCCGGTGCATAGCGCGGCCCAAGCGGGTTGGTCGCATTGATCCATAAATCCCGGTGTTCGGCCACATTGGCCGCCGGAATGGGTTTGCCAAAAAGGCGGCGTGCGTTCGCAATCAGGCGGCCCAGATGCCAAAGCATGTTGGCAATCCAAAGGCCTGGCCGTCCATGGGCCTGATAGAGGAACCGTGTGCGGGAGGCGTAGTAGTAAGCGGGCAGTCGTTTGCGTGCCTTTTCATCTTCGACAAGCGTGCTGGAGCCGCCCTGATAATGCACCGCCGCTGCGTCAGGGGCGTAGGCAATCCCCCATCCGGCCCGGCGCGCGCGCAGGCAATATTCACTGTCTTCAAAATAGAGGAAATATCCCTCATCCATGGGGCCAATCTCATTGACCATACGCCCGCGCAACAGCACACAGGCAAAACTGACCCACTCCACTTCGAGCGGATTGGCCGGGGGCTGAAGAGCGACCACATGGTTTTTCAGCAGCTTTGTCAGAGGTCCGGTTTCAGCGGCACGGATCAGCTCGCTTAAAGGGGAATGAAAGCGGAACGCGCCAACCTCTGGCTCTCCGGCTTCGGATAGGATTGAGGGTGAAATCAGCCCGGCTTTGGGATTGGCATCCGCGATGTCCAAAATGGTTTTGAAAAACCCGGGCCTGATCAAGGCATCTGAGTTCAGCACCAGATAATATGCGCCCTGTGCGGCCCCAATCCCCTGATTGTGCCCGCCGGAGAACCCGGAATTTGTCGGCGAGCGCACCAGCGTCAAAGGGGCGCCTTCGGGCTGTTGGGCGATCCAATCCGCAATGACATCGGCGGACCCGTCCCCGGATGCGTTGTCAACAATGACAATTTCCGCATCAATGCCCTGGATGTCCTGAAGAACAGAGGCCACGCACTCACAGGTCATCTGAGGCGTGCGAAAATTAATGATGGAAACAACGATTTTACGCATGAACAGAGCCTATTTTTGCGAGGTTCGGGTGTGCTGAATACGGTCGGTCTGACGTGTATAGCTTGTCTCGCGGCTCGTTTGGGCGCTTCCGGCAAGGGCCGGACGGTCCTTTAAATTACGATCAACCAGACGTTTGCGCCCGGGCATTGTGACGGTCTCGGTATCCTGCGTGGGATTGGCCGCCGTGCCAAGTTCCACGCGGCCCCATAATGCTCCGGCCACAATGGCTGTAATCGGGGTTAGCGAGGCATTGGGGATCAGATCGACCAAATTGCCTGCTGCAATCAGCGCAAGTGCCGCGGTTTCAGGGCCAATGTTGTATCGTCGTCGGTGCAGGACCAAAAAGAACAGCGGCAAGGTGATAATGCCAAAGCGCGCGATATATCCTGTCCACCCCGATACGCTGAGCGTGATAACCCATGCCCCATCCGCTAGGGTGACATCATCGCCTGTGACTTCGTTATATGAGCGCGATCGTCCCCATCCGCCCCATCCAAAGAGGCTGCGCTCACTGATTTTTTCCAGAAAGGCGTCCTCAAAGCGCAGCCGGACCATGAACGAATTTGCACGGTTTTCATTCACGCTGGCGGCAAATTCAACGACACGGTCCAGCGGAATGAGTTTTGCTTCCCGTAACAGCGGATAACTTAGAAATAGTCCCGCGATCACCGCAGCCGTTATGAGCTGTGTTCGAATGCCCGTGAGCAACAGGATCGGCAACAATGTCAGCGCAATAAGCAGCGCCCCAAAATTGGTTGAGATCACCAAAGTGATCATCAGCCAGATCGTTGCAAAGATGTAAAACCCTTTGCGCCCGGTCTTGCTGCGCAACAATCCGGCCGCGGCAATGACCGTTGCAAAGATAAAGATTCCAACCAGCAGGCCATGGCTCATGAACACAACCGGGCGCCATCCATAGCTGCGCACGTGCTGAATCCAAGAATGCGGGAAGTAGCCATAAACCCAGTAGTGAAACAGCGGCGACATCCGCAGTTCTATGATGATGAACGCCGAATAGGCCAATCCGCCGTAAACCAGCATTTTGAGCAAAGTACGGTGCGCTTGGGGGGAGGCGAAATATTTGCGGGCCAGCAAGGTCGGCAGGATGAACAAAAACGCGCTCATGATGCTGGAAAACGCATCATAGGGTCTGAGTGCTGGCAGCACAGTGGGGCCATATCTGAGCGTGTCACCATTGGTGATGACGGTCATGAAGGCCCCGCCCACCAGCAAGGCGATCAGAAAATACATACTGCGCATCTTTGGGAACGCGCCGGGCAGCACCATGACGCCCGGCTCTGCTTTGCGCACCAGCACAGCTGCCCACAACAGTGCAGACAGCGATGGAATGGTCGCCTTGCCCAACGGTGGCAGCAGCGGCAGGTCGATAGATGTTTTTTCAGGAAGAAACAGGTAGCCGACCAGAATGGTCAGCATCACGGCGACATGAATGCTGTAACGGTTGAACAATATGACGCTGATGAGCGGCCATGAAAAGAGGGCAACAAAGGGAGGAATCATGCCAAAAAACGCTGCCGGAACTGTTACAGAAAGACGTATCAGATGCTGTTATCATATCCGTCCATCTTGTCAAAATTATGCCTGTTTGGCCGTGTTTTTCCGCCGTTTTGTCAGATCGGCGGCCCGAGCGTGCGTTGGCCTTACCTCTGCTTCACGTAATTAAGACAGATTCCCTCAAATCGTGTGCTCTCGGATCAGGGTAAGAGTTTAAGCCTGTCCGCTTATCCGCGCCGTTCGATCTATGCTCGTAACAATGAGGTTCCCCATTATGACTGATATTTTCAGCGATTACAGCAGTGGCCTTGAAAGCCCTGCCACACATCTTGCAGCCATTGTGCCCAGTGACACAGACGATCTGGCCGTTGCCAGCCGTGGAATCAATGTCTCGACCTCTGGAGCCGTTCGGATGAGCACTGTCGGGGGCACCACCGAGACAGTCTTTATCGCCGCAGGTGCGGCATTTCCAATTCGGGCGACGCGCATTTGGGCGACTGGCACCAGCGCCACTGGCATCGTGGCGCTTTACTGATGAGTTCCATTTCTATTGGCGCAGGTCTGGCGCATGGATCCGATTTATCCTGGCTGGGGGCTGAGGGCACACCGCCTCCGAGCTTTGCGGCCGCTCTGAGCGATCACGATGGGGTCGCCGTGATCACGCCGGGCCAGACGGTCGTGAGCATCACCATTTCAGAGAGCACCGATTTTGACGGCACGTATTCTGCACCGATTGCCGATCTTATGGCCGGGCCCGTCAATCTGGTCGCACCGCAGATCAGTGGATCTGGCCTGTCCGGAACGGACATCACCGCGCGTGCAGGGTTATGGGTATTTGAGGATCTGGGATCGCCCCCGGCCCTCACCGGTCAGTGGCTCCGCGACGGTGTTGCGATCTCTGGGCAAGTCAGCGCGATCTATAGCGCTCAGGAAAGTGATGAAGGGACAAGCCTGTCTTTTGAGGAAACCGCGAGTGATCCAAACGGGACGCGCATTGCGCAAAGTGGGTCAATCATTGTTGCACCACCGCTGGAGCTTACGTTGAGCGATGGGGTGGTTGATATCGTGGCCGGACCCACAATGCTCAGCATTGCCATTTCTGGCACCACGTATTTTGACGGCACATACGATGTCGAAACGGCCGATCTTGCGCTCGGGCCTGTCAATCTGGTCCGCCCTGCCCTGGTTGGCAGCGCCGATGTTGGAACAACGCTCAGCCTCCGTGAAGGATTATGGGTTTATGAAGACACCGGGTCAGAGCCTGTCATAGACTATCAATGGATGCGGGATGCGGGTGTGATTTCGGGAGAGACCGCATCGACATATACCATTCAATCCCTCGATGAAGGCACCTCGTTGAGTGTGATCGAAACAGCCACGGATACGCAGGGATCCAATCTCGCGCAAACGCCGGGCCTTGCGGTTATTCCCGCGACCCCGCCGCTGGCGGTATCACGGGTGGGTGCGTTTCAATCCTCAGACATTCCCACCAGCAGCCCCATCTTCACATTGGATCTGAGCGCCTACGACACAGCAGATCAGATCATCGTGTTCTATGGCCCCAGCGTCTATGCGCTCAGCAGCACTTTGGGCAGTATGACCGGGACCAAGATTACCACGGACGGGGCCAATAGCGGTGCCAGCCGCATGACGGCCTTTGCCTACACACTTACGGCGGCAGGGAGTGCAGCAGAACAGCTGAACCTCACTTTGCCCAACTCAACAAATCACCACGTCATTAGCGTTCACGCTGTGCGCGGTGGTGAGATTTCTGAGGTTGTCGCTGTGCGCAATACGTCTGGGGCACCGCAAACACTGAGCGTTGCGCCAACGCAGGCCAACAACGCAATCCTCGCCTGCGCCATGGGCGTCAGCTTTATGGATGCTGTGTTCTCCTGGACCGGCGTTACTGAAATAGAAACTGCGAACGTGCCAACGGCGTCATCCCGAAATGTGAGTATCGCGCAGCAAAGCAATGTTGCGGTCGGTCCTCATTCTGTGACAGGGACACCTTCGGGGACAAGCCATACTGGCATTATTGCATTAGCAATATCGGAAACATGATATGAAACTTCGCCTGACATCAAAAGCACTACTGGGAAATTCCGTGACGTTGCAACTGGGTCAGGCGGGGCAATCAGCAGGTCCTCTGACCGTTTCAGATTGGGGAGCTGCTGCGGGTCCGGATGGCGGACCGATCACAATCACCACCAGCCGTTCCACGTTGAGATGTGCGCCAGATTCCGTGCGCTTTGGTGTCGACCTTTCCGCTGCCAATTTTGACACGCCAGGACCAGGGGCTGGTGAATTATATGACCCGCGTCTGCATGATCTGGTGTTCTTATGGACGACAGGGGACAGCGGAACCTGGGACAAGCCGCAAAACGTCCTGCCGCAATGGCGCGACAAAAGCACCAAGCGTGGTCCTTGGGTGGCACATTGCTATACGACCCCCGGCACATACACCGTTGAGCTCACGGTTCTGGAACCCTCCAGCGGCAAGATCGCCACAGCCTCGACCACTGTGGTCGTTGAGGACCCTGACACAGTCTATGCCGGCACGAAAACAGTCTGCATCAATCCTCCAGGAGATACAGATTTCACCGGGGCGCCAACTGGGTCTTTCAATCAGACGCTGTCTGGCAGCAATGTCATCGTCAATGATGAATGGTGGTGGAACCAGCTTCAGGATGGAACCGAACGCCGTTACCTGTTCAAGGCAGGGGCGGTTTATGCTGATGAGATCGGCTTTGACTATGATGTTGAAACCCGCGCAAGTCCCGGGCCTCATCCTATGTATGCGACATATGGCGGTGGCACAGTTGATCTGCGCCCACCCTCAAATGGGATCAACAAGGGCCGCATGTTTTCCGTCAATGCCGGATATGATGGGGATCTAAACCCACGGATCAACGATTTCCGCATCCAAAACATTCATGCATCCGGCACATTCGACAGCCGGATTGAAGTGCCTCAAGACCCCACAGCCGGGGTAAAGGCAGGCGCACTGATCCGCACCAACAAGTATTTGGATATCGTCATTGAAGGATGCGAATGCACAGGTCTGCGCAGTGCCGCCTTTTCTTTCTATTTCGACGGCAGTGTGCCCGAAGGGGTCAGCCCGGACAACACCACCATACCCGCACATGCGCATGTCGATAATTGCAGTGTGGATGGGTATGGCGGTCAGTATTCCGGCCTTTACACAGGCGACAATGACCGCGTGCCAGACAGCTCTCTGGCGGTCACAGGCTGCCGCTTTATTCAGCATTCAGATGCCTTGTCTGGTGGGTCACAGCACCGGGCGTGGATGCGGGAAAATGGCCATCACAGGCTCTATATGACGTGTTGTGACGGGTATGGAACAGAGACCCAGAACAGCGGTTGGAAATTGTTGACCACACCAACGGCAGAGGTTGGGCATCTTATCAATGTGCATGGCATCGCCTCGGAAGGGAATTTCATGCCTTTGCATCTGGGCCAGAACATCGCCGCCCGCGGCATCGAGCGGACAATCCCGGTCAATGCGATACTCGACGGGCTGATCCTGGTCGGGGATTATTCCTCCAATTACTTTGGCGAGAGCTTTTTGACAGGCGTTACCATTCGCAACGTTCTGGGAATTGTTCCCAACAGCCCGCGCTTCCATAACAATTCCTTCCAGACTGCGAATTTCAGCATGAATGACGAAGAAAGCGCCAACCCGCTTGTGACGTATTCGTCGCGTAAATTCGTGGCCGGGTTCAAACTGACATTGGCCTCGAAATCCGCGATGCCGTCGGCACAAACGATGGATGCGCGCTGTGCATTCTATAATTGCACATTGCTGATGAAACGCCCCATTGCGGACAATGGCGGCAACACACCGCCTGTGATGGATGCCGATCCTGCTTTCACGAATGTCGTTATGGCCAACAATCTTCTGGACGGGCCTTGGGTGGAAACCTCGGGCGATCCATCCCCCTTTGCACCTCTTGAGACAGATGAGCTGTGGGCGAGCCGCGTGACCGGCTGGAGAGGGTATGTAACACAGACCGTGCATCCCGAATTCGCCACCCCCCCGGGGTCAATCACGTCAGGTCGTCCGGGCAGCACGTCTGCAGCCCTGGGCGCGGCCTCCGGACCTTTGAGTGCGCATCTTGATATCACCGGCGCTGTGCGCCCGGCGTTCCCGTCCATTGGCGCATGGGACACAAGCGACGCCTGACAGGCGCGCTCCGGGTTTACTCAGAACCAGAGCTTCGACATAAGACGCGGGACTTAACAAAAGGTCCCGTGTCCAGTGTCTGTTTTACCCCGTATCGCTTATCTCACCTCGCTTTACCCTGCCGCGTCCCACACGTTTATCCTGCGCGAAGTGACGGGATTGCGGGAACTTGGGTTTGAGGTCGAGACCTGTTCCATGCGCCGCCCCGATGACAGCCATATCATCGGCCCCGAGGAAGACGCCGCGCGCGACAGCACGTTTTATGCGATCGAGGAAGGCAAGAAGATCACGCCCGCCCTGCGCGCTCTTGGGTCCGCGCTGAAGAGCCCGGGCACGTTTCTGAGCACCTGTGTGCTGGCCGCGCGCACAGCACCTCCGGGCGTCAAAGGTGGGATCAAGCAGCTGTTTTATCTTGCCGAAGCGATCATTCTGGCGCGTCATCTGAAGGGCCGCGAGGTCACCCATCTGCACAACCATTTTGCCGATCCGTCCGCCAATGTGGCCATGTTGGTGTCTCATCTGGCCGACATCCCGTTTTCCTACACGCTGCATGGGCCGGCCGAATTATACGAGCCGGAAAAATGGCAGCTGCGTGAAAAGACCAAACGCGCCAAGTTCGTGGCCTGCATCAGCCATTTCGCGCGCAGCCAGGCGATGTATTTCTCGGACCCCTCCGATTGGGACAAGCTGCACATCATCCATTGTGGCGTGATCCCTGAGCGCTATGAGCGCAGCGCCCCCAAGGACGACAAAACAGGCACTAACCTGCTGTTTGTGGGCCGCCTGACCGCCATCAAAGGCTTGCGTGTTCTGTTTGAGGCCTTCGCAACCGCGCGCGAAACCCGCCCGGATCTGACGCTTACGCTGGTGGGGGATGGCGATGACCGCGCGCATCTGGAACGCCTTGCAGCGCCCTTTGGCGATGCGGTGCGCTTTGCCGGGTTCCTGAGCCAAGACGGTGTGGCAGAGGCCTTGGCCGAAGCCGATGCCCTCGTGCTGCCCTCCTTTGCCGAAGGTCTGCCTGTGGTGCTGATGGAGGCGCTGGCCTCGGCCACGCCAGTGATCTGCACGCAAGTGGCAGGCGTGGGAGAGTTGGTTGAGGAAGGCGTGTCAGGCTTTCGGGTTCCGGCAGGGGATGCCGAGACATTGGCCGCACGCATTGGCGATCTGGCGGATGATCCGAAATTGCGCGCCCGCATGGGCAAGGCCGGTCGGAAAAAAGTTCAGCAAGAGTTCGATATTCGCCTTGAAGCAGCCCGCATCGGGTCACTTTTCGCCGATACCCATGGCGGCGCAATCAGGCCCGACCCAATGAAGGCGAAGACGTAATATGTGCGGCATTACCGGATATCTCGCAGCCCATCCCGGACTGGCGCGCGCAGAGATCATTGCCCCGATGATGGACGCCATCGCCCATCGTGGGCCGGACAGTCAGGATCATTGGTGCGATCCACAAACTGGAATCGCCTTTGGGCATCTGCGGCTCGCGATTGTTGATCTGTCCCCTGCGGGCGCGCAGCCTATGACGTCTCATTCCGGGCGCTATGTGATCTGCTTTAACGGCGAGATTTACAATCACCGCACCATCCGCGCCGAACTTGAGGCCGCGGGCAAGGCCCCGAACTGGCGCGGAACGTCCGATACAGAGACGTTTTTGGCCGGAATAGACACCTGGGGTCTTGAGGAAACACTGGCGCGCTGTGTGGGCATGTTTGCCTTTGGTCTGTGGGACAAAGAGACGCGCAAACTGACGCTGGTGCGCGACCGTCTTGGGGAAAAGCCGCTTTATTATGGATGGCAAGGCACGGGCGAGACCCGCGCGCTTGTGTTTGGGTCCGAACTGAAAGCCTTGCGCGCGCACCCCGCCTTTGAGGGCGAGATTGAGCGCGGCGCACTGGTCGAAGTGCTGCGCCACGGCAATGTGGGCGAGGATCGCTCGGTTTACCGCGGCATTGCCAAAGTGCGCGCCGGGCAGATGGTTGTGATCTCGCCGGGTTCTGAGACGTTCGAGATGTCGATGTATTGGGACGGGGCTGCCGTTGCGGCCGCCCCCAAGCCTGCGCGCCGCTCTGATGAGGCGGTTGTCGACGAATTAGAGACGCTTTTGCTCGACGCTGTGGGCCAGCAGATGATGTCGGATGTGCCGCTGGGCGCGTTCCTGTCGGGTGGCATCGATTCATCGGTTGTTGTGGGTCTGATGCAGCATATTTCGGACCGCCCCGTGCACACGTTTTCCATCGGCTTCAATGAGGCGCGCTATAACGAGGCGGAATTTGCCCGTTCTGTTGCAGATCACTTGGGCACGCATCACACGGACCTTTATGTCTCCGATCAGGAATTGCGCGATGTGGTGCCGATGTTGCCGCATATGTACGACGAACCTTTCGCGGACAGCTCGCAAATTCCCACCTATCTCGTCTCTAAACTGGCGCGCGAACATGTCACTGTGTCGCTCTCAGGTGATGGCGGGGATGAGCTGTTTTGCGGCTATGGACGCTATGCCCATGCGGCCAAGCTGCGCGCCAAGCTGAACAAGATGCCGGGGGCTTTGCGCAGCCTTGGCGGCAATGCCATTCGTGCGATCCCGGCGGGCGCGCTGACCGGCGCGCTGGAATGGGCGATGCCCACAGCCCAAGGCAAGGAACCCATTGGCCAGCGCCTGCACCGGCTGGCCAATTACGCCAAACAACCTGATTTAGAGACGCTTCACCGCACCATGGTCTCCACATGGCGCTTCCCGGATGCGGCCGTGCTGAACGCGACCCAAGCGCCCTCGATGCTGGATGCGCATCTGCCTGCGCGCGGGGATCTCACGGATATCGAGCGCATGATGCAGCTCGATATGCTGACCTATATGGTGGACGACATCCTCGCCAAGGTGGACCGCGCCACGATGGCCGTCGCGCTGGAAAGCCGCGCACCGCTGCTGGATCACCGGGTTGCGGAATTTGCATGGAGCCTGCCCGAAGATCAGAAACTGCGTGATGGGCAAACCAAATGGGCGCTGCGTCAGGTGCTTTATCGTCATGTCCCGCGCGAGCTGATCGAGCGGCCCAAGATGGGCTTTGAAGTGCCCATTGGCCTCTGGCTGCGCGGCGGTCTGAAAGACTGGGCTGCGAGTTTGCTTGATCCGGCGCGCTTAAAACGCGAAGGTTATTTCGATGCCGCCCTGATTGATACGCTTTGGCAGCAACATCTATCGGGCAAGTTCAACTGGGGGGCGCAGCTGTGGCATGTGCTGATGGTGCAGGCCTGGCTCGAAGAGACCACCGCTTAACCGCATCTAAACCAAGCTGTTCTAGCTGGAGTGCGGGAGTGCAACCCAGCTTGGACGGTATGGATGCTTGTTAGACTTGAACGCCCGAAATTGACCTTCACCCCCGAGGTTGCGACCCGCATGCGCCATGAATATGCGCGCGCCGAGACGATCCTTGAATATGGCTCGGGCGGATCCACGGTGATGGCAGCGGAAATGGGCGGAAAAACCCTGTTTTCCGTTGAAACAGACCCTGTTTGGAGCAATGACATCCGTGCCT
>CAZDXI010000007.1:26431-33345 GCA_964509095.1 uncultured Rhodobacterales bacterium | reverse complement strand
AGCGCAGCCCATTAAGCACGCCCTGTCGGAGGTGTGGCAGAGTGGTCGAATGCACTGGTCTTGAAAACCAGCGAAGGTGAAAGTCTTCCGTGGGTTCGAATCCCACCTCCTCCGCCACCGACCATTTTCTTCGGTTTTTCTGCCTCAAGAGAAGGGCCGCCAATCTCAAATGCTCAACGGACTGGATCAACGTCCTGCGCAATGAGTTGGTTTTCGGCCCATCCGATGCCGTGTTCCCTAAGGCGAAAATGGGTCTGACACAGACAGGCGGGTTCCAAGAGGTGGGAGCGTCTCGCGACCCAATCTCCACCATGACACCCTTGAACAAGATTATCCGTTCCGCTGTCTCGATGGTGCGGCTCTCCGAATGCACCGGGCACACTTTCTGCATCACTTTGATCAAAATGCGTAACAGTAGAATGTTGCAAAGCGTGGGGTAAGAACAACGGGCATGAGAACATGGCAGTGTCCATGAAATCCTATCTCCCGGTTTCAAAGCATCACTAGGAACAGCTTGTTTGAAGGATTTTCGCGGACGTTCAGAGCGCCAAATACCCGATACCTGCGAAGGCGATCAGGCATCCAGTCCATTGAGGCATGCTCATACGTTCGCGCAGGAACGCCCAAGCTAGAACAACCGTCAGCAATCCAAACGTTGAAGACGCGACGGCCGCGTGTTCTGGGTGTTTCAAAGGGGCTGCGGAAATCACACAGATCAACGCGATGCCATCTAAGACGCCCATGACAGCCAGTGGCAAAAGTGCTGTTTTGCCCGGCCATATCGGAGCGCGCCGGGCTAGGATTATCACAGCCAGTAGTAGCAGCGCAGTTAGCCGCGCGATCAATGTTGTGACAAGCTCGCCGGAGTGTTCCGCTGCCATCTGACCCAACTTGAATGTGGTCGCAAAGCCGATTGCCGACATCAAAGACAGCGCAATCGTGGGCCCAAAGCTGGGGACATCGTCTGGATTGTCATCCGATAGGGCGGCGACGACGCCGACACCGGCGACAACGGCCAAAACGGCGGCTCCCTGAGCCATCGAAATCGAGGCGCCGGTCATCATAGCAAACCCGATTGATAGGATGGGGTAGCTTGCGATTAGCGGGGCAACCAAACGAACTGGGCCACGCTCGAACGCGAAATAAAGCCCCAGACTGGCAATGAGAAACGCAACGCCAGAACCCAGTGTCAGGACGAGCCCAGTGCCAACTGGCCAGGACACGGTCCCGGTTGAGGCAATAACACCGAACTGGAATATTGCCCCGACGATTAACACACACATGAGTGCGGCCAGAATTGGCACGCGGCTGCTCAGATAGCGGATCGTGATATCGTGAATGCCCCAACACATTGCTGCGATCAGGCCAAGTGTCAAAGCGCTCACTAATTGATACCCACAGATGCTATGAAAGAGTTTACCAAGACTGAACGTCCTTTGCTTGCATGGTGGCGGATACCTGATATTCTCATGATTAAACTTTTATTCCACAGATGCAAATTTTCGCTTGTCACGGCGTGTTTGTGCGAGGAGGAAGCCGATGCTGGATGACAACTACCCTCAAGTGGTGCCGGGACCGCCAAAACCAAGCACAATTATCGAACCGCGGGTCTTTTCCATGCCGCCGGGTGTGGAACGCTATGTTGTGGAAGGCTGTGGCGCCATTCTTGTGCGTGTTGAGCCTGGCGACCGGGTTGAAGTTGAAAACACAGAAGGTGGTCAGCCCTGCGAAATCGTCACCTGCCGTACTGATGGGACATTTGATCCAGGCCTGTTTGACGCCTCTGCATCTGCGCCGCCGACGGGGCTGATGACGCTGATGCAGGGGAGCGACCAAAGCCTGCGGGCGTTGCGGCTCGGGATTGAGGCGCGGGGCATTGATCTGGCCAAATGCAAGGCGGTCCAGCTGTTTGACGGCACAACGCCTGCCAAAGACAAAGTAGAGTTCACGGCCACACGGGAAGGATCAGTGATCATCGCGGCGCCACATCCAAGCCCCAACGGCATCATGGACTTCGAAGCGCAGGACACGGCCACTCCGCTCACTGTTTACGTCAGACGCGCGGTCATCAAACAGGTTGCAAAGTTCGAGCTACCCGATCCTTTGGCCGACCCGGTCGCAGACATTCGCGTGCACACGCAGACGGCGGAGTCGTTCTTTGTCAAAGCAGGGGACTACATCCAAATCCTCGACGTGGATGGTCGTCAGTGCACGGATTTCCAGTGCTTCGATGCACGCAAGCTCGACAAGGGTGTGGAACACGCGCTGGATGTGACCACGACCCGGACACTGATGGAACATGCCTATCCGATGCCCGGTCTGCATGCGAAGTACTATGATCAGGACATGGTGCCGCTTGTGGAGGTGATACAGGACACCTGCGGGCGACATGACGCGTTCGCGCTGGCCTGCGCGGCCAAGTACTACGACGATATCGGCTACCCCGGTCACCTCAATTGCTCGGACAATTTCAACTCCGCGCTTGCACCGCATGGGGTGACATCGCGCGCGGGTTGGATGGCGATCAATTTCTTCTTCAACACTGGATTGGACGAACATGGCGTCATGTATTCGGACGAGCCTTGGTCGCGTCCAGGGGATTACGTGCTGTTGCGTGCGCTGACGGATCTGGTCTGTGTGTCCTCGGCCTGTCCCGACGATACCAGCCCGGCCAATGGCTGGAATCCCACCGATATTCACGTCCGCACCTATAGCGGGCAAGAAACCTTCCAACGATCTGTGGCCTATCGGCCCACCCCAGATGCGGAGCCCAAAATGACCAAGCAGACCGGTTTCCACGACCGTTTCGACCGGTTCACCGACAATTTCATCGAGTATAACGGCTATTGGCTGGCCAATTGCATGGCGACCGAAGGGCCGATCAAAGAATACCACGCATGCCGCGAAAAGGCGGTTGTGCTGGACCTGTCGCCCTTGCGCAAGTTCGAGATTACGGGCCCGGATTCCGAAGCGCTGTGTCAGTACATCTTTACGCGGAATATGAAGACGTTGCCTGTCGGAGGCGTGGTTTATTCCGCGATGTGTTACGAGCACGGAGGCATGATCGACGATGGGACCGTGTTCCGGCTGGGCAAAGACAATTTCCGCTGGATTGGCGGATCGGATTATGGTGGCGAGTGGATCCGTGAGCAGGCGGAAAAACTGGGGCTGAAGGTCCTTGTGCGATCTTCCACCGATATGCAGCACAACATCGCTGTGCAGGGGCCAGAAAGCCGGGATATCCTGCGTAAAGTTGTCTGGACTGCACCGCATCAGCCTGATTTCGATGATCTGGCGTGGTTCCGGTTTACACCCGCGCGTGTCGGCGATCACGATGGTATCCCGATTGTGGTCAGCCGCACGGGTTATACCGGTGAACTCGGCTATGAGATTTTCTGTCACCCCAAACACGCAGGCGAGGTCTTTGACGCGGTGTGGGAGGCCGGGCAGGGGCACGGGCTGGCCCCGATGGGGCTGGAGGCGCTCGACATGGTGCGCATTGAGGCGGGGCTGATCTTTGCCGGCTACGATTTCAGTGACCAGACTGATCCGTTCGAGGCCGGGATTGGGTTTACCTGTCCCCTTAAGTCCAAGACAGACGACTTTATCGGTCGCGATGCCCTGATCCGACGCAAGGAACACCCCATGCGCAAATTGGTGGGGCTGGATATCGACGGCAACGTGGATGTGGGCCACGGCGATTGTGTGCATATCGGCCGCGCACAGGTGGGGGAGATTTGCTCGTCCATGCGCTCGCCGATCCTTGGGCGCAACATCGCGATGGCGCGGATTGATGTGGCCCACGCAGATGCCGGAACGGCAGTGGAGGTCGGCAAGCTGGACGGGCATCAAAAACGCCTTCCTGCCACAGTGCGCGCAGACCTTGCAGCCTATGATCCGACCAAGTCCAAGCCGCGGTCGTGATGCAAACGCTGATCGACAAGATCGGCGGCGAAGACGCGTTGCGCCAGTTGGTAACGCGATTTTATGATTTGATGGAGACACTGCCGGAAGCACGCGATTTGCACCGGCTGCATTTTCGCGGACATGGTCTGGATCACACGCGGGAGGCGCAGGTGGAGTTCATGTCCGGCTTCATGGGAGGGCGGGCGTATTACCGGGAGCGTCACGGTCATATGGACCTGAGACAGATTCATGCGCATGTTCCGATCCGTCAGAATGACGCGGAAACGTGGCTTGCGGTTTGGGATCAGGCTTTGACTGAGTGTGGGCATTGCGGTCCCGAGATCGACAACCTGCGCCGAACGGTGCGCCGCGCGGCTTTGATGCTTATCAATGATGTGCCGGATTGGCGTATAGGAGAAGCGCTGTGACCAAACTGATTGCTTTCGTAATTGTCGCAATGCTGTCGCTGGCTCAGGCCGCACAAGCGCAAGCCGTCAAGCTGACCGGAGAAGAAATCCGCGCCTTGCTGACCGGAAACACGGCGATTGGACGTTGGGAAGGGGCGAAGTATCGCCAGTTTTTTGGACGCGACGGCGTGACCATTTATGCACAAGAGGGCGCACGTTCCACACGCGGTGAATGGCGCGTTGATGACGAGGTGCAGGAATATCAAAGCATCTGGCCGCGCGACGCAAACTGGGAAGGCTGGTTCGTTATGGAATATGGCGGCAGTTATTACTGGGTATCGCGCGCCACGCCGCCCACACCGTTTCAGGTGCTGGACGGCGAACAGTTGGTGCCGGAATGAGGTGGCTGGCCATTCCGATGATCGCTGTGCTGGCAAGTCCTGCGCAGGCTGGAACATGCACCGCGTTGTTGGCGTTCGTCATTGGAGATGACGTGCCAAGACTGACCGATGAAGACGCAAAGTGCACATCGTCCCGGACATTGGGCGGCGGTCAATCCAAGGATTGCTACTGGAGTTTCGATTACCGGTCTGCAGAAGCGACACAGGTTTATGAACAGATGACCGAATTGCTGGGTTTATGCGCAGATAGTCCGGTGGAGGTACAAACCGCGCAGGTCAATCACCCTGACAGTTTTGATCAAGTCTTGGGACTCGTTGAAGGGCGCAAAGTGAGCGTGTCGCTCAAGGACAAAGGCGCGTTGAACCAGACATTGGTTTTCCTGCGGAGCGCATTGAAATCCGACTAAACGGCTTGCCTCCGAAACGCAGCATAGATTTGCCGGGACAGGGTCAGGAATTGATCTGCTCTGGCTTCGCCATCACGTACGAAGTCCCACGCAGCGTCCTCAGAACCTAACCAAGACGCCGCCCCTGCGAGATTCCCGGCGTCCTGCATCCAGGACGTGAGTGTGCCGGGCTCGATCTCCGGGTGAAACTGCAAACCCCATGCTGTGGTTTTGTGCCGAACGGCCTGCACATCGCACCCCGCGCTGAATCCTAATGTCATGGTGTCTTGAGGCAGTACGTCAGCCTCGACACCGTGCCAATGCATGGCCGGAAAGCTTTGGGGTAGGGTGGACAATATGGGATCATTGGTCACATCCGCCAATGAAACATCCGCTATGGCAATCTCGGGCACCGGCATCTTGCGACAAGACCCGCCAAGAGCTTCGATCAGTAACTGATGTCCTAAACATATGCCGAGATACGGCTTGCCGGTGGAAACCCAGTCCCGGATCGCAGCTTTCTCAGTTGCCAGCCACGGGTGCTCGTCTTCGTCCCACACATCCATCGGCCCGCCCATCACGAGCAAAGTATCATGCTCGTCAAAGTCAGGTATCGTTTGCCCGTCATAAAGCTTGACGACATCCAGCGTATCGCCAGCCGCCGCCGCATGACTTGCGAAAGCCGCCGGAGGTTCGCCGGGCGTGTGTTGAAACGCCAGACAACGCATCAGTTCTGCAAATAGACCTCAAGACTGTCGTCCATCGCGTCTTTCCACGGCGTGTGGTGCATCGGGGCCATGGTGCCGGTGATGACGGATTTGTAGGCGTTGTTGCGGAAGGTCATGATATCGGCCTTCTTGTGACCCTTCCACTGCTTGAACGCCTGACACGCGCCCTCGACATCAAAGGTTGGGTAATCCGTTTCTTTGATCAGTTCGAGAGTGTAATCGCCCTGATACCAGATGCAGCCATAGTCATCTTCCAACGCCGCCTCATCCGCCTGCCGCTTGGCCACGTCCGCTTCCATCGCGGCGCGGTCGGGTAGGGCGATCTTGCCCATGATCACATCACGCGCCCACCAAGCTTGTGCGTCAAACATGTTGAACGTGAACCACTGGTCCTGCATCCCGATATAGAACAGCGCCGGGTTCGGCACGAAGGCGACGCCTTTGTAAAGGTCGTTTGACGCCAGCACGTTGGGCGTGCTGAGCCGCAAATCGTCTTCCATAAACGGGAAGTGGTGCAGATAGCCGGTGCACAGGATCACCGCGTCGACGTCTTTGCTGGTGCCGTCTTTGAAATGCGCCGTCTTGCCGTCCATATGAGTCAAAAGCGGCACTTCTTGCCAGTTATCGGGCCAGTCGTAGCCCATCGCCGCCGTACGGTGGCTCACGGTGATCGATTTGGCCCCGTATTTCCAGCACTGCGATCCGATATCCTCGGCGGAATAGCTGGTCCCGATGATCAGGATGTCTTGATCTTTGAACTCAACAGCGTCGCGGAAATCATGGGCGTGCAGCACGCGGCCCGGGAATTTGTCGAACCCGTCGAACTGCGGCACGTTGGGCGTGGAAAAATGCCCCGTGCAGCAGATGACATTGTCGAACTCTTCGGAATAGGTGCGATCACCCGGCAGGTCTTTTACCGTGACAGTAAACTTGCCGTCACTGAACGACACGTCTTTTACAGCCGTCTCAAACCGGATCCAATCGCGCACACCCGCCTTTTTCACACGGCCCTCGATATAGTCGAACAGCACTGCGCGCGGCGGGTAGCTGGCGATCTGCTTGCCGAAATGCTCTTCGAATGAGTAG
>CAZDXI010000007.1:20375-26421 GCA_964509095.1 uncultured Rhodobacterales bacterium | reverse complement strand
GGGCCATTTGACCAAAGGTAGCGGTACATCGAGCCATGCACGGGTTCGCCATACTGATCGAGCCCGGTCCGCCACGTATAATTCCAAAGCCCGCCCCAATTGTCCTGCTTTTCGAAGCAGACAATCTCTGGGATGTCTTCACCGTTTTCCTTAGCGGATTGAAAGGCGCGCAGTTGCGCAAGTCCAGATGGGCCTGCGCCCAAGACTGCGACACGTTTGGTCATTATGAATTACCCCCATTCATGAGTGAGCTTTGCGGATCGCCCAACCCCGGTCTCAGTCGCGGGGCAGGGCATAATCTCCGCCGATGTGTTTAAATGTCGAGCGTGTTGGCACGTTCCCATTCAGAGAAATGCGAGACATAGGAATTCCACTCCTGCATCTTCATTTTGAGATACGCAGCAGAAAACTCATCACCCATTGCGGCCTTCAGTCCTTTGTCCTTGTCGTACTCGCGCAAGGCATCGAGCAGGTTTAGCGGCAGTTTCGGCGCACCACGGACCTTGTGACCTTCGGCATACATATCGATGTCGTGCCGTTTGCCGGGATCGGCTTTGGACCGAATTCCGTCCAACCCGGCTGCAATGATTACCGCTTGCAGCAGATAGGGGTTCGCCGCGCCATCGGGCAGACGCAATTCAAACCGACCGGGGCCGGGCACGCGCACCATGTGCGTGCGGTTGTTCCCGGTCCATGTCACGGTGTTGGGCGCCCATGTGGCCCCCGACATGGTGCGCGGCGCGTTGATCCGCTTGTAGCTGTTCACGGTCGGATTGGTGATCGCGGCCAGTGCGCTGGCGTGCTTCATGATCCCGCCAAGGAAGTGCTTGCCTCGCTCCGACAGGCCGACTTCGCCCGTTTGCCCGTCACCCTTGCCTGCAAAAACATTTGTCTTGGCCTTGCTGCCTGGCGCATCCCAAACAGAAATGTGCGCGTGGCATCCGTTGCCGGTCAGCCCTTCAATGGGCTTGGGCATGAACGTCGCTCGGAAGCCGTGCTTTTCCGCGACAGACTTGGTCATGAACTTGAAAAAGCTGTGCTTGTCGGCTGTTTTCAGAACATCATCGAATTCCCAGTTCATCTCGAACTGGCCATTCGCGTCTTCGTGGTCGTTTTGGTAAGGGCCCCAGCCCAGCTCCAGCATGTAATCGCAAATCTCGCGCACCACATCATAGCGACGCATGACCGCTTGCTGATCATAGCAAGGCTTTTCGGCGGTATCGAACTCGTCAGAGATTTCCTTGCCATCCGGGGTCAGCAAGAAGTACTCCGCTTCGATCCCGGTCTTCACATGCAGCCCTTCGGCGGCGGCCTCATCAATCAGGCGGCGCAGCACGTTGCGCGGGGCTTGAGCGACGTCTTCGTCCTCCATCACGCAATTGCCCGCAACCCAAGCGACCTCTGGTTTCCACGGCAATTGAATGACCGATTCTGGATCTGGAACGGCCAGCATGTCTGGATGCGCGGGCGTCATGTCGAGCCATGTAGCGAAGCCCGCGAACCCGGCGCCGTCTACTTGCATGTCTGCGATGGCCTGTGCCGGAACCAGCTTGGCACGTTGGCCCCCGAACAGGTCCGTGAAAGAGATCATGAAGTATTTGACGCCGTTGTCCTTGGCGAATTTGGCGAGGTCTGTGGCCATGATGTGTTCCCTGTCGTCTTGTCTTGCGTTGGAATTGAAAAGGGCGCGTCCCACCGTTGTGGTCGCGCCCGTGTCTTTAGTAACTTGTGCCGGGTTTGCCGGGGTACCAGTCGGTTCCAGCCAGCGGCACACGCGCCATTGCGGCAGCCTCCATCGTCAGAGCGACGAGGTCTTCGGGTTCCAGGTTGTGAAGGTGGTTCTTCCCGCAGGCCCGCGCGATGGTTTGCGCCTCCAGCGTCATGACTTTGAGGTAGTTTTTCAACCGCCGCCCGCCCTCGATCGGGTCAAACCGCGCCATCAGATCGGGGTCTTGGGTGGTGATACCGGCGGGGTCCAGCCCTTCGTGCCAGTCATCATAAGCCCCAGCGGTGGTGCCGAGCTTTTGGTACTCATCTTCCCATCTGGGGTCATTGTCCCCCAGCGCGATCAGCGCCGCCGTGCCAATGGCGACCGCATCCGCGCCCAAAGCCATGGCCTTGGCCACATCTGCGCCCGAACGGATACCACCGGAAAGGATCAACTGCACTTTGCGGTGCATGCCAAGGTCTTGCAGTGCTTGAACTGCTGGGCGCACGATGGCCAGCGTCGGCTGGCCCACATGCTCGATAAACACATCTTGGGTCGCCGCCGTGCCGCCTTGCATTCCATCCAGAACGACCGCGTCTGCGCCCGCCTTCACCGCGAGCGTGGTGTCATAATAGGGTCGCGCACCCGCGACTTTCACATAGATCGGGACCTTCCAGCCGGTGATCTCGCGCAGCTCAAGGATCTTGATCTCCAGATCGTCCGGCCCCGTCCAATCCGGGTGACGACAGGCGGAGCGTTGCTCAATCCCCTTGGGCAGGTTGCGCATCTCGGCCACGCGGTCCGAAATCTTCTGTCCCAACAGCATACCGCCGCCGCCGGGTTTCGCGCCTTGGCCCACCACGATTTCGATGGCATCCGCCTTGCGCAGGTCGTTCGGGTTCATCCCATAACGGCTGGGCAGATATTGGTAGACCAGCTTGCTGGAGTGGCCGCGTTCTTCCGGCGTCATGCCGCCATCGCCTGTGGTGGTCGATGTGCCAGCGGCGGAGGCCCCACGCCCCAAAGCCTCTTTCGCGGGTCCCGACAAAGCGCCAAAGGACATGCCTGCAATCGTAATCGGGATGTCGAGTTCAATCGGGTTCTCCGCGTGCAAACCTCCGATGGTCACCGAGGTTTCGCACTTTTCACGATACCCTTCGAGCGGATAACGCGAGATTGATGCACCCATGAACAGAAGGTCATCAAAGGACGGCACCTTGCGCTTCGCGCCGCCGCCCCGGATGTCATAGATTCCTGTGGCCGCCGCGCGTCGGATGTCACTGTTGACGTCCTGAGTAAACGTCGCCGACTGCCGAGGCGTTGTGCGCGGGATACCGTTCGGATCGTGTTTGTTCATTGCCTGATATCCTTAATACGCAGCTGCGTTGTCGACGTCGAAATTGTAAAGCTGGCGCGCAGAGCCATACCGTTTGAAGTCCTTTGGATCGGCCTCAATACCCGCTTCGCTCAGCAGGTCTTCCAACAGTTGCAGATGTTCCGGGCGCATTTCTTTTTCGACGCAATCTGCGCCGAGGCTTTTGACCGAGCCGCGCACAAAGAACCGCGCCTCATAGCAGCTATCACCAAGGGCGTCGCCTGCGTTGCCGCACACAACCAGATTGCCGGATTGGCCCATGAACGCGGACATGTGGCCAATATTTCCCTGAACCACGATATTCACGCCTTTCATGGAAATCCCACAGCGCGAAGACGCATTGCCCTTCACCACGATCATTCCGCCATGGCCGGTTGCACCAAGGTATTGGCTGGCATCGCCATCAATGACGATCTTGCCGGACATGATGTTTTCACCCGTGCCGGGACCAGCGGAACCTTGAATGTTGACTGTGGCTTGTTGATTCATCCCGGCGCAATAGTACCCAGTGGACCCCATCACGGACACTTCGATGGGCGCGTCCAAGCCGCATGCAATCGCGTGCGCTCCCTTTGGGTTCACGATCTCCCACGCGGTCTGGTTGGTCTGCTCGGATTGGGCATGCAAGGTCGCGTTTACTTGCCGGAGGCCAAGTTCCTGTAGATCGAGTGTCTGCATATTAAGCGGCCTTCTCGGTCGTGGTGGGGGCGGAGCCGTGGCTCCAGAAATACACTGTGGCGGGTTCCGGCTCCCAGACGCGGGCGTCTTCGATTCCCGGCAGATTGACGAGGGCGCGGTACTCGGATCCGAACGCAACGTACTGATCGGTTTCCGCCATCACCGCTGGTTTACAGGCGATGGGGTCGCGCACCACTCCGAAGCCGTCTTTGGTGCCGACAACAAAGGTGAAAAACCCGTCCAGATCATCAAGCGAGCTTTCCAGCGCCTCCCCCAAAGACGCCCCCTCGCGCATCCGCCATGTCAGGTAAGCTGCACCAACCTCGGTGTCGTTTTCTGTTTCAATATGAATGCCTTCGCGGCGTAACTTGCGGCGAAGTGAGTTGTGGTTGGACAGCGAGCCGTTGTGCACGAGACATTGGTCATTGCCGGTGTTGAACGGGTGTGCGCCCATTGTCGTCACGGCTGATTCCGTTGCCATGCGTGTATGGCCAATTCCGTGGGTGCCGTGCATTTTCTGAAGGTCGAAACGGGTGGCAACGTCTTTGGGCAAACCAACTTCTTTATAGATTTCCAGCGTTTCGCCTCTGCTCATCACGCGGACATTCGGACGCAGCGCTGTGAGTGCCGCGCGAGTCTTGTCTGCAGAATCGCGCGGCACCAAGAGCACGGCATGAGTCGAGTTGACGCGCATCTCGACCGGGCAGCCGAGGACTTCAGACAACGCATCAGCTAACCCGTCGAAGTCAGCGTCCGGTGTGTCCGATTGCACCGTCATTTTTATCGCTCCAGGCGTTTCATCGCCGTAAATGGCAATGCCAGCGCTGTCGGGGCCACGGTCTGTCATCGTAATGAGCATATCCGTCAGCATCGCACCCAGCTGCGGTTCCAGCGATTTGTCTTTCAAGAATAGTCCTACGATGCCGCACATCGGCCGGTTCCCCTTGCTAAGAAGTTTGATCGAACGCTAGCACCATTTTTGGGCGCACGACAACCACGAGGAAAAAATTTTTCACTAAAGGCAAAAAATTCTAGTCAGACACGACTTCTTCTGCTTGTGTTGCGACCAGCGTCTTTGAGCTCAAAGAAAAGGATTTAGGCGCGTTCCAAAGCAACATGGAGGGAATCGTGGAAGAACAACTTGCTGAACTCGCGGCAAAAGTCGCCGAACTTGAAGGAGGGGGCGGTGTCACGAACACGATGTTCGCAGAGACCTATTACTTCCTGTCGATTCCTTTGATGATTCTGATTCACGTGGGCTTCCTTGCCTATGAGATGGGTGCATCGCGGGCAAAGAACGTGCTTTCGTCGGGTGTGAAGAACATCCTCGCCTTCGCGTTCATGATGCCGACATTCTACTTTTTTGGCTGGTGGGTCTATTGGGGTTTCCCAACGGGTCTGCCCGGCGCACCGGGGCCAGCTGGCATTTCTGGCGTGGAATATGCGAACTCCATCGCATGGGGTTGGGGCGAAAGCGCGCAATTCATGGGTCCAAACATCGCAGATCAGGCATCAGGTGTGTTTTGGGGGGCGTTCGCAATGTTTGCGGCGACCACAGCATCCATCATGTCTGGCGCCGTCATCGAACGCATCCAAACTGTCGGCTTTGTGATCCTTGCTGTCGTTCTGGGATCCTTTGCATGGGTCGTTGCGGCGGCATGGGGCTGGCATGCAGATGGTTGGCTGGTCACGCAGTTTGGCGTGCATGACTTTGGCGCCGCCGGACTTGTTCACGCTGTGGCTGGTTTCTTTGCGTTGGGTGTATTGATCAACCTTGGCCCACGGGTCGGTAAGTTCAACGCCGATGGCACTGCAAACCACATTGCGGGGCATAACATGCCTTTAACCGTCACGGGTTTGATGCTGATTATCGCCGGGTTCTGGGGCTTCCTTATGGCCTGTGTCATTGTGCCGGGTGAGGCCTGGAGCTGGTTTGGTGACAAACCGTCCACCATTTACGGCACGCCTATCACTCTGTCTGCACTGGCCTTCAATATCCTGATGGCAATTGCCGGCGGCATCATAGGTGCATGGGTTATCACACGTGATCCGTTCTGGATGATGTCTGGTGCTTTGGCGGGGATCATTTCCGTCGCGAGTGGTCTGGATATCTACTATCCGGCGCTGGTGTTCATCATCTCTTTCTCAGCGGGCATCATATTGAAGCCCTGTGCGACGTGGCTCGAAAACCGAGGGATAGACGACGCTGTAGGCGCGGTGACGGTTCACGGGACGATTGGCTTGTATGGCGTCATCATGCTGGGCGTCTTCGCATCGGGCTATCC
>CAZDXI010000007.1:7824-20365 GCA_964509095.1 uncultured Rhodobacterales bacterium | reverse complement strand
GGCATGCTGCGAGTACCTGAGGGTGCCGAAGTTGCTGGTCTCGATACAGTGAAGGTACCTGCGCAAGGCTATCCCGAAGGCATCATGGTCTCGCCTCCGGCGTCCAAGTAATCAATCAAAAGGAGAAACATCATGGGATTTCCCTATGACAGTGCAACTTGGGATG
Organism: uncultured Rhodobacterales bacterium; assembly: GCA_964509095.1. Classification (GTDB taxonomy): domain Bacteria; phylum Pseudomonadota; class Alphaproteobacteria; order Rhodobacterales; family Rhodobacteraceae; genus Aliishimia. Next base: position 20,199 of record CAZDXI010000007.1, on the reverse strand, counting down.
TGGTCGATGGTGCCATGTTCACAGGCTGGGGCACATCCATGCCAGGACTTTATACCGTGATCGCAATGGTGATCTGCGCGGCGGTCCTGATCATGGGTAATATCAGCGAGCACAAACGTTACAGCGGTTATTGATCTGCTGGAAAGACGATAGGGGAACCGCTTTCCGAGCGGTTCCCCACTTTTTTGTGCAAAGTAGAGTTTTGCCTGTCAGGAAAAAAATCTGCACGTCAGTATTGATTTTTCTTGGTTGATGGGTCTGAATACCTGCAACGCGAAAACCAACGAAAACAAATCAGGGGGGCCACTATGGCTATTCTTTGGAGAACGTCCGCACTCGCTCAGCGCCACGCGGAAATCGGCGGAGAGCTTGAGGACTGGAATGGCATGGGCACCGCTTGGTTCTATGATGACACGTCAGAACGGGCCAAGGCTGATTACGAAGCCATCCGCACAAAGGCGGGCCTTATGGATGTATCCGGTCTTAAGAAGGTGCATGTTGTTGGAGCAGATGCGGCCTATGTGATTGATCGCGTCACAACGCGGAATGTTGAGAAAATCGCACCGGGCCGGTCAACCTATGCGTCCATGCTGAACGATCGCGGGCTGTTTGTGGATGATTGCATCATCTATCACCTCGCGGTGAATTCCTGGCTTGTGGTGCACGGCACCGGCTTGGGGATGGAGCATTTGACGACGGTAGCTGCGGGCAAGAATTGCGCGGTCATCTTTGATGATGATCTGCACGACATGTCTCTGCAGGGTCCCAAGGCGGTCGAGATTCTGTCCAAGGACGTCCCCGGCATTCGCGATCTGGCCTATTTCGGGCTGATGCAGACGCGCCTTTATGGGTGCGATGTCATGATTTCCCGCACGGGTTACACGGGTGAGCGTGGGTACGAGATTTTCTGCCGCGCAAAGGATGCGGTGCACATCTGGGACAACATTCTTGAAAAAGGCGGCGATGACGTGCGCCCGACGCAGTTCAGCACGCTCGATATGCTGCGGATCGAAAGCTACCTGCTGTTCTATCCCGGCGATAACTCTGAAACCTTCCCGTTCGAAGATGGCTCGCCCGCAGGGGATACGCTGTGGGAACTCGGCCTCGACTTCACAGTGTCGCCGGGCAAGGAAGGCTTCATCGGAGCAGAAAACCACTATGCCATGAAAGGCAAAGAACGCTTCAAGATCTTTGGTGTTCAGCTGTCCGATGGCGGAATGGAACAGATGGAGATGTATGCGCGCGTTCTGCACGATGGCAAAGACGTGGGCGTCATCACTTATGGTTTGTCTTCGGAGTTGAACGGGTATTCGGTCGCTATTGCACGGCTCGATCCATCCGTTGCCAAAGCAGGCACGAAGCTGACAGTGAAACAGCCCAATGGCACGGAACTTGCAGCGACAGCGGAAGAAATGCCGTTCTATGACAAAGACAAGTCTATCCGCACGGCCAAAGGCTGATACATTTTAAGGGCGCGCGGATCACCGACGCGCCCTTTGTTTACCTAAGTCCGGAAGAGAACATACACGATGTCGAAATTCCAATTCCCGGAAAGCATCAAGAGCAGGCCGGTCTATGGCACGCTGGAGCCGCGCCCGGGTAAATTCCACCTGATGATCGCTGACGCCGAAGGAGCCGAGGCGATTTTGGACCTTGCTGCGAAAGACGAAGGCCTGATGGCCAACAGCCACATCATCTATATCCCCAAAGATACGGGGGAGATCTATACGAGCAAGCTGCAAGCGTTGAAGCCCGCACAATACTACGATGGCCCGTCTTATGAGGCATCCGTGCAGCGGCTGCGCCATGTCTTGGCAAACGCTCATCAGGGTTTGCAGGTGTATCTGACTGGAACCGAAGGGCTGATGGGACAGGCACAGAACGAAGCGATGCAGGCGGGTATTCCACACACCGCGATCCAGACCGAACATCGCGGCTCCGTCGCGCGGCGCATGCAATGTGTGCATTGCAAAGGCATCACTGAAGACGTCATGCACGACCCGTTCCAATGCGCGCATTGCGGCTTGCACTTGTTTGTGCGGGATCATTACTCGCGTCGGTTGGCCGCCTATCAAGGGGTGTGCATCGATGCAGAGGATCCGGGCAACGTGCCTGATCCGGTGGAGTTGTATTCATGAGCGCAGCACCTCAAAAAGCCAAACCGGGCGCGGAACAGATTGCCGTCACCGTCAGCGCCGTTGTGCCGTTGAATGACCTCGTGACCCGTTTCGAATTCAAGCGCACAGATGGCGGCGTGTTTCCGACCTTTTCCGGTGGCGCGCATACAGTCGTGACTATGAATGATGACGGACGCACGCGTCTGAACCCGTATTCTTTGATGTCTGATCCGGCGGACACATCAACCTATGCCATTTCTGTGCGCCGGGACGATCAAGGCCGAGGCGGGTCGCTGTTCATGCACACCCGCGTCAAAGTCGGGGACGAGATGACGATCACCTATCCGGTGAATCTGTTCTCCCTTGATCTGCGGGCGCGCAAGCACCTGTTCTTTGCCGGTGGCATCGGGATTACACCGTTCAAGTCGATGATCGCGCAGCTTGAGCGTATGCATGGGAATTGGGAGCTACATTACTCGGTCCGCACTGAGGCGCTGGGTACCTACGTGGACGAGTTGCAATACAAGTTTCCAAACAAGGTGCATGTCTACTACGACGATCAAAGTGATGCGATCCCGTTGGAAGACCTGCTGGACGGCCAGCCTTTGGGCACCAATGCTTACGTATGCGGACCCAAGGGGATGATCGACTGGGTGCATGCCACGGCCTCTGCCGCTGGCTGGCCTGATGCACAGGTGCATTCCGAAGAATTCACAGCGCCCGCGCCGGGCAAACCGTTTGAGGTGCGTCTTTGCAAGTCCGACAAGACGATCAAAGTCGGCGAAAACGAAAGTCTGCTGGAGGCGATTGAACGAGCGGGGGTCGAAGCGCCATTCCTGTGTCGCGGCGGCGCTTGTGGTCAGTGTGAAACAGACGTGGTCTCCCATGATGGCGAGTTTATCCACCGCGATCACTGGCTGGATGACGATCAGCACGCCAGTGGAAAGAAAATCATGCCCTGTGTCAGCCGCTTTGTCGGCAAATCTCTGGAGCTCGACAGATGACCATTCAGTTCAACGAAGAGACCTTCCGCGACGATTATTCGTTCTTCAATTCTGACTGGGCGATCAAGCGGTTTCCGTTCCCGTTCCACGAAGACAGCTACATGTATTCAGTCAATATGGAGCAGCATCGTGGCGGGCCTGAAGGGTCTGTCTATGAAATGCGTTTCGATGTGGACGAGCATTACGTATCGGAAATGCGAGACCGTGCGATGGTGTTGGCGGACGATCCGCTGCGCTGCCAATCCTTGCCGCATATGACATTGGCGGGTTGGGATCTGCTGGAACTGATCATGGTCAGCAAATCTGAAGACTATCCGGACCTGTTCGAGTTGCACCGTGATGGCAATCAATGGCGCTGGATCAACAAGCCACTGGGGATTGATGACAGCTTCACATTCCTGGATGAAACAACGCTGCCTTATGGCCCAATGGAATACATCACCCGGCAAGCGCAGGGGGATTTCTGCGTTCTGGATCAGCGCGATGAGATGCTGTGGATGGATGCCGGAATGGTGACCACGCAGGCTGATTGGTCGCTCGATTTTGATATCGGGATGAATTTCTTTGAATGGCACGCACCGGTGCCACTGGCGCATGAGATGGGTATTTTCAAGCGGGCATTGAAGTTCCTGCTAAACATCCAGCAAGGTGCGCCGGCGCGGCGGCTTAACTGGACCATGACGGTGAATCCGCTTTTGGATACGAGCCCCGAAAACTATCATAAGTGGGGTATTCAAAAGACGACGCTGACACCCGAGAACATCGGCGCAAAGCAACACTTGCGTGTGGAACTGCAGACGTTCTTCCGTTTGCCGCGCTCGAACGCATTGGTGTTTCCTATTCGCTGCTACCTGATTTCGTTTCAGGATTTGGTGACGATGCCAAAATGGGGCCGTCGTTTGCACCGCGTTGTGCGCGATCTGCCCGTGGAACTGGCGACCTACAAAGGGTTCATCGACAACCGTCCGATGATGCTGGACTACCTCAGCCAGTTTGATGACGGGCTGCCCACAAGTCCGGGTGTGTTCCCCGAAGTTGAAACAGAGCCACCGTTGAGCTCCTAGCGATTTATAGACTGGAAACATTTCTTGGATAAGGTCCCCGAAATTTAGGGGTTCACCTATGTCTGACGTATTTTCCAGTGTGTTTTCAGCCGTTAACGGCTTCGTCTATCGTTGTGCAAACGACGAGGACTACACCATGAAATTCATGGAAGGGGCCGTTCAGGGTTTAACGGGGTATGACGCCAGTCAAATCCTTGGGAATAAAGAAGTGTCGTATGTCGGCCTCACCACACCCGAAGATGTTGACCGTGTTTTTGGCGAAGTTGATGCCGCGATCGACGCAGGTAAGACGTGGGATGTGTTTTATCGCATCGTGCATCGCGATGGCCACCTTGTCCCGGTTCGCGAACGCGGCAACGCGATCTATGAAAACGGGAAGATGGTTCATCTTGAAGGTTTGATTGTCAGCGCGTTAGCAGAGGATAGGCTGATTGGCGATATGGATGCACTGGTGAAATCGACCAGGGATGCCAACGAGGAAATCGTCGCGCTGACGCGGACCATAACGAAATCGCTGCGTGCGCTCAAAATCTTGTCAATTAATGCTGGCATCGAAGCTGCCCGCTCAGGCGAAGCTGGTCGCGGGTTTGCAGTGGTTGCAACTGAGATCAAAACGCTTGCGGATCAGAACAGCGAATTCATTGACGTTATCCAGGATACACTTGCCAAAAGTGACAATCAGATCGTCTCAAAATGACTTGGCAGGCGACAAACTACCGGCTTTGCGGGTAGGAAATGACCGACAAATAGCGCGCGGGCAAAGAGACAAGCGTTTCTGGCCCGTGGGGCGCGTCTGCATCAAAGAATAATGTATCACCGGGCCGCAAAGAATAGACGGACGCTCCATGCCGATAGTCCACCGCACCTTCGAGCATATATATCGTTTCGATACCGCCATGTTGAAATGTATCGAACGTGTCACTTTCTGCTGTGAGTTCAATTAGATAAGGTTCTACGATCACGCCACTTGAGTTGCTGCCGATGTGCCCCAGAAGATTGTACTGATGTCCTGCGCGTGTGCCATCGCGCTCCGTTTCGACACCTTCACCGGCCTTTGTGTGAACCGCCTCTCGGCGTTCTTCGTACTGGCGGAAAAACGACGTCAACGGAACAGATAACGCGTTGGCCAAAGTGGTTAGCGTAGACAGGGACGGTGACGTATTTCCGTTTTCGATCTTGGAAAGCATCCCGATGGAAAGACCTGTAACGTCGGACAATTCAGCCACAGTTGTGCCTTGCGCTTTACGGAACGCGCGAACTTCGCGACCGATTGCAACTTCAAGAATTTTTTCGCGTCCCGCCCGGACGGAGTGAGGATCTTGTGTTAGACGCACAACCATATCATTTACCGCATCAGCCATTTCCATATGTCTGCTCTCCGTAGTCGGCACCACCTGCGGCGTCTAGTTCTCAGTGTACTGAATTTTCTTGGCATTGCTATAATTTTTCCTGTCAGTATAATTTTGGCAGTAAAAATGAGGGCTCACTGTGGTGAAACCGATCAAAGCTGGATTTCTGATCTTCCCCGGGTTTCCGATGTCGTGTTTGACGTCGATGATTGAACCCTTGCGCGCTGCGAATGAAGTGTCGAATTCTGACGCTTTTGAATGGCAGTTGATCGCGGAAACGCTGGCTAAGGTTCCTTCCAGTGCGCGTATCGATTTCGAACCAGTCTGCACACTTGAAACAGCGCAGGGCCTTGATCTCCTCATTCTATTGTCGGCACCAACCGCAACATTCCAAGATGATCGATCCATTGGCCGACTTCGCTCAATGCAGCGCCATGGGCTCAAGCTTGGGGCCGTGAGCGGAGGCGTCTTCCCCTTGGTGCGCGCGGGTGTTGCGGGGAATGCAAAATTGGCTGTGCACTGGTGTTACAGTGCGGCATTTGACGCGGAGTTTCCGAACCAAATTGCGTCTGATCGCGTTATCGAAACAACCAATACCGTCATAACAGCTGCAGGGGCGGCTGCTGCATTCGATCTGTCGTTGTCTTTGATCGAAGAAAAGCTTGGGCCCGGCGTGGCCACAGAAGTCGCCTGTTGGTTCCAGCATCCTGTCATGCGTCGTCAGGGTGTTGTGCAGTCTGTGCCATCCCTAAAAGGGGATGCTGCTGGTCGGGAACTGTCGCCGTTGGTTGCGCGAGCCGCTCAAATTTTTTCGCAGAATATCTCTGAACCGATCTCGATCGCGGAAGTTGCGGACATGGTTGGAATTACACCGCGCCATATGGAACGTGCTTTCAAAAGTTCGGTTGGGCTCAACCCGACGCAGTACTATCGCAAATTGCGCATGGAGGCTGCTCGGCAGATTGTGTGTTACACAAACGACCGCATCTCTGACATTGCAGGTTCAGTTGGGTACAGCAGTCTTCAGACTTTCGCGAAACACTATCGAAACGCGTTTGACGTCACTCCGAAAGAGGACAGAAACCAGATCAATTTGTTCCGCGTAAAAGAAAACCTGCCAGTTCCGTCTGTCTGAAATCAATGCGCAGAGCGGATAGCCGTTAGCAAAGCGTGGTGCAAAGATCCCGCTGAAGAGCGTGGTCCCAAAACAGTGACCATGTCTTCTGCTTGAACGATCAGAAAACAACCCAGATGTTCAATACTGGTTCGGGTCGCATCACCGGGCACGCTGGCACGGATGTTAACAGGGCAAAGCCGTTCAAACACATCCGCAAGGCCATCGCCCGCCAAATCGAACCGGCACCAAGCGTCATTTTGTTCCGTAACGCTGGCGAACCCATCCGAGATTTTGACGAGCTGGGCGGCCAGGTCTTCATGGGTGTCGTGCGGCGCAAAGACCATCCATTGATCCGGTCCAACCCAGAACGCGCCAATCTCGCCCAGATGCGCCTTGCCGGGGGCAGGGGCCTCTTCCTCAATATAGCGTGCAAGCGATCTTGCCGCCTTGTCTTCGAGGCCGAGCCGGGCCGCAAAGGACGTGAGCGCCATATCTGGATATTCGCTCAAAGTGATCGGACCGTGCGTGTCAACGCGCGGTGCATCGCCCCCCAGAGCGCAGATTGGTGTCATGGCAGGCATAGGTTCAGACACGAAGACGCTCCCCTTCTGGATCAATGAAATGGGCACTGACCACTTCCACATCGTGGTCGACCTCGGTCAAAGGGCTTACAAGCCGGACAACTTCGCCCAACCGCGTATCGCCAGATTTCAGATACCCAATCGCGATGTGATGTCCGAGATTGGGGGAAAAACAGGCGGAGGTCACATACCCTTGATCATGCGCCGCATCGACGGGCGTGCCTTTGGTCATCAAATGCGCGCCTGCCGGAACAGGGTTGGCGGGATCGACCGGTTTCAGGCCGACCAGTTTCAGGGCGTCAGCGGTATTCAGGCCATTCCGTTCGGACAGCGTCGATCCGATGCTGTCTTTCTTTTTGTTAACCATGCGGCCCATCCCGAGGTTCAATGCAGTCGTCGTGCCGTTCAGTTCATTCCCTGCCGCGTGCCCCTTTTCGATGCGCATCACGCCGAGGGCTTCGGTACCGTAAACAACCGCATCGAATTCCTCTCCCGCTGCGACCAAACGCCGGATCAGTGCGTCGCCATAACGCGTTGGAACCGCAATTTCATAGGCAAGTTCACCAGAGAAGGAGATGCGGAACAAACGGCCCCGCACACCGCCAACGGAGATGTCTCCGCAGGCCATATAGGGGAACGCCTCGTTCGAAATGTCGTGCTCTGCGTCAATGACCTTTTCCAGTAGTTTGCGCGCGTTTGGTCCCGCAACGGAAAACTGTGCCCAAGCTTCGGTCGTGGAAATCAGTTGCACGTCCATGTCCGGGAACAGGCATTGGCGCACGAATTCCATGTGACGGTAAACAGAAACAGCATTCGCAGTTGTCGTCGTGACAACAAAGTGATCTTCAGCCAGACGCGCAGCGGTACCATCATCCATCGCAATCCCGTCTTCACGCAGCATAAGGCCATAACGGACCTTGCCCACAGGCACTTTCAGGAACGGGTTGCAGTAAATCTTGTTGAGGAACGCCGCTGCATCTGCACCCTGCACGTCGATCTTGCCCAGAGTTGTCACATCACAAATCCCGACCGACTTACGGGTCTGCAAGACTTCGCGGTCCACCGATTGCCGCCAATGGGTCTCACCCGGACGCGGGAACCACTGTGCTCGCAACCACATGCCGACCTCTACAAAGACCGCGCCTTGTTCCTCTGCCCAGACATGCGACGGCGTTTTGCGCACCGGGCGGAATTCTGCATCGCGCGACCGGCCCGCAAAGGCCCCGATGGCTGTGGGCGTGTAGGGCGGACGGAAGATCGTCGTTCCGACCTCGGGGATCGACTTGCCCGCGAGTTCCGCCATGATCGCAAGCCCGCCCATGTTGGAGGTTTTGCCCTGATCTGTCGCCATACCGAGCGTTGTGTAGCGTTTCAGATGTTCAACGGACGTGAAGTTTTCCTGATGCGCCAGTTTGACATCTTTGGCCGTCACGTCGTTTTGCTGATCGAGCCATGCGCGTTTTGCGCCGTCCACGTGCCAGAATGGCGTGATGTTGACGGGCGAGTCCTCGGCCTCGGGCAGGTCAACGGCAACTTGCGTGTGACCGAACAATTGCAAAGCATCGTTTGCCTGCGCCACACCACTCGCCAAGGCGGAATGGGTCGAATACGTCCCCAAAGCACTGCCCGCCGCGCGCATGCCGACGGGTAGGGTGTCGCCGGGAACGAACGCTGCGATTTCGGAGTTCCAGACCGGGCGACCGCGTTGATGGCTGGCCAAATGCACATTGGGGTTCCAGCCACCGGATACTCCGAGTGCTCCGCATTCCAACGTGCGTTCGGTTCCGTCCGCCAAGGTGACGGTCACAAAGGTCAGGCCCAGTCGTCCGAGCGTGTTTGTGACCTGCGCGCCGTACAGGATTTCGTAATTCGGGTTGTTTGGTCCAGCTGGTCGGGTGTCGATGACGGCCGCTATTGTTACGCCCTTGGCATGCAAGTCCTGCGCGGTGCGGTGGCCATCATCGTTATTGGTAAACACGGCGACCCGCTGCGCGGGTGTTGCGGCCCAACGATTGGCGTAAGACCGCATAGCCGAGGCCAGCATGATACCGGGACGGTCGTTTTGCTCAAACGCAATGGGACGCTCGGTTGCTCCGGCAGCAAGGATCGCCTGTTTGGAATAGATGCGCCACAGGATCTGGCGCGGTTTGCCCTCCGGCGGGACGGGAACGTGGTCCGAGACCCGTTCCAGTGCGCTATAGATGCCGTGATCAAACGCACCCAACACCGTTGTGCGCGACATGACGCGGACATTTGGCAGTGCGCTGAGCTCAGCTACAATTGACGCAGCCCAGTCGCTGGCTGGCTGATCTCCGACTCCGAAGGTCTCGCTGTTCAAACGCCCCCCGGGCGTGAAGTCCTCATCCGCAAGGATCACTTCGGCGCCTGCACGGCCCGCTGTCAGTGCGGCCATGAGACCCGCAGGACCCGCACCAATTACCAGCAGGTCGCAATGCAGGAAGCCTTTATCGTAGGTGTCCGGGTCCGGCTCCAGCGACAACGATCCCAACCCTGCGGCTTTGCGAATGATCGGCTCGTAAAGTTTTTCCCAGAACGCCGCAGGCCACATAAAGGTCTTGTAGTAAAAACCGGCGGCAAAGAAATTCGACAACCGGTCATTGATCGCCATTGCGTCAAACGCGAGGCTGGGCCATCTGTTTTGGGATTGCGCGGTCAGGCCGTCAAACAACTCGGCCGTGGTGGCGCGGGTGTTGGGTTCTTTGCGCGCGCCGCTGCGCAACTCCACGATGGCGTTGGGTTCTTCCGACCCAGCCGTCAACGGTCCGCGCGGGCGGTGGTACTTGAACGACCGCCCCATGAGCCGGACATTGTTGGCGAGCAGGGCAGAGGCCAGCGTGTCGCCTTCGTAACCTTGGTACTTTTTGCCGTCGAAGCGGAAGCTCATCGGCTTGTTGCGATTGATCAGGCCACCTGCAAGGCGATTGGACTGGGTCATTTGGATCGTCCTTCGCGCCGGGCCACGTCGCGGGCCAACTCAACTTCTGTGATTTCGTGCGTGGTGGTGTCTCGGGTCACGACAAGCCACGAGCGGTCGCCGCCTTCGTGGAACCACAACTCCCGATGCGTGCCCGCTGGGTTGTCGCGCAGATAGCCATAGTCCGTGAATTGCTGCACGGCGTCCGGGCTTTCCCAGTCAGGGCGATGGATCATGGATGCGTCACCAAGATAGGTAAACTCCGCGGCATCGCGGGGGCCCAGGAGAGGATGATGGATGATCATGGCTCGACGTCCTCAGTGCAGATTAGGCTGGTTGCCCATGCCTTTTTCATCGATCATCAGACCGCGATTGAACCGATCAAATCGGTAAGCCGTTGCTGTCGGATGGGGTTCGTCTTTGGCCAGCAAATGCGCATAGACATAGCCCGAGGCAGGCGTTGCTTTGAACCCGCCGTAGCACCAGCCGCCGTTGAAATAGAGCCCTTCGATATGCGTGCGGGCGATGATCGGCGAGCCGTCCATCGACATATCCATGATCCCGCCCCACATACGAAGCAAGCGAGCACGTCCCAACATCGGGAAGATCGCCATGCCGCCTTCGCAAACGTCTTCCACGACAGGCAAGTTGCCGCGTTGGGCGTAAGAGTTGTAGCCATCAATGTCGCCGCCGAACACAAGTCCGCCTTTGTCGGACTGTGAGCAATAAAAGTGACCAGCGCCAAATGTGATGACGCCCGGCAGGACGGGTTTCAACCCTTCGGACACAAAGGCCTGCAAGACATGGCTTTCAATGGGCAGACGCATCCCGGCCTTTTCCATCACGCGGCTGGATGAGCCTGCGACGCAAGACGCGACCTTTTTGGCTTTGATCGTGCCGCGAGAAGTCTCGACGCCAATGCATGTTCCGTTTTCGATCAGGAACCCGGTTACTTCGCAGTTCTGGATGATGTCGACGCCCAGTTTGTCTGCGGCGCGGGCATAACCCCATGCGACGGCATCGTGGCGCACCGTGCCGCCGCGATGCTGAGCCAGCCCACCTTTGATCGGGAAGCGCGCATTGTCGGTATTCAGGAACGGATACCGCTCCTTGATCTGCTCTGTGCTCAGCAAATCGGCATCTGCGCCGTTCAGCAACATCGCATTTCCGCGACGAATGAAGGCGTCGCGTTGCGCGTCCGTGTGGATCAAGTTCAGAATGCCGCGTTGTGAGACCATCGCGTTGTAGTTCAGGTCTTGCTCTAGCCCTTCCCAGAGTTTGAGCGAGAATTCATAAAAGGGTTCGTTCCCATCGAGCAGATAGTTCGAACGGATGATCGTCGTGTTGCGTCCAACGTTTCCGCCACCGATCCAACCCTTCTCCAAAACGGCGACACGCTTTTGCCCATAGACGGATGCGAGGTAATAAGCAGTTGCCAATCCATGGCCGCCACCACCTATGATAATCACGTCATAAGCTGGCGCGGGTTCCGGGTCGCGCCATGCAGGCCCCCAGCCTTTGTGGCCCGTCAAAGCCTCCTTAATTACGCGAAAACCTGAATATCGCATGGAATCGGACTCCCTTTTGACAAAGGTAGTCGTCTTGCAGGCGAATCCGCTCATGTATTCCCGACTGCGACGCATTTGAATCGGACATCACTGATCAAAAGTCACGCGTTTCATCGCTAAATCAGATGGTGAAAGACCATACTCGCAAGAAAATTACTTGATCCACAGTGAAAATGTGAGAAGCTGTCGCCGTCAGCCGCTGGTCACTCAATCGAGTCTCCGTTCGGCTGTGGATCAAGGCGCGCGGAACAAACCGCACAAACATGCGCCAACCGAACAGGGAGACGTCTACATGACGAAGTTTACAACAGCACTCGCAACAGGTGTGCTTGCGCTTGCGCCATTGACTGCATTCGCGGCAGATAGCTCGGATCCGATTGTGATTCCGATCCACAACTGGTCCTCGCAGATCGTAATGTCGAACGTGGTCGGCCAGATCTTTGAAGAGATGGGCAACAACGTCGAGTTTGTGACGACAGACAGCCAAGCGGTCTATGAGTCAGTCCGTCTGGGTGATGTAACGCTGGAGCTTGAGGTATGGGAAGGCGCATTTGGAGCATCCTTCCGCGCTGCCATGGAAAAAGGTGGGATCGTAGATGTGGGTGACCACAACGCGGTGACACGGGAAGACTGGTGGTAT